>DASUPM010000624.1:0-6553 GCA_036281095.1 Pseudorhizobium sp. | reverse complement strand
ATGGGCCAGGCGCCCGTCACGATGAAGAACAGCCCGTAAAGCATGCATATGCCGCCCGTCAGAGCGAGAAGCAGGTGAAATCCGCTCCTGCCGAGCGACCGGTAAGGTGTGAGTTCGGCGGCAAAGACGGGTCGATCGTCGATCATCTCCACGTTGCTTTCTTCCGCATGCGCTGGCTATAGAAGCCATATGGCCATTCCGAAATCCAAGTCCAGCACAGCGTCTTCACAAAAGTCAAATTCCGCGGCAAGCCGGGCGCGCAGGCATATCCGCAGTCGCTACTCCAAGGTCGAGATGGAGGAGATCTTCCGCCGTTTCTCGGTGCAGCGGCCGGAGCCGAAGGGCGAACTGGAGCATGTCAACCCGTTCACGCTGGTGGTTGCAGTGGCGCTCTCGGCGCAGGCGACGGATGCCGGCGTGAACAAGGCGACGCGGGCGCTGTTCAAGATCGCCGACACCCCGGAGAAGATGCTGGCTCTCGGCGAGGAAGGCGTGATCCAGCACATCAAGACCATCGGCCTCTACCGCAACAAGGCGAAGAACGTGATCGCGCTGTCGCGCAGGCTGATCGAGGATTTCGGCGGCGAGGTGCCGAAGACGCGCGAGGAACTGGTGACGCTGCCGGGCGTCGGTCGCAAGACGGCCAATGTCGTCATGTCCATGGCCTTCGGTATACCGACGCTTGCCGTCGATACGCACGTCTTCCGCATCGGGAACCGCCTGCTGATGGCGCCCGGCAAGACCCCGGACGAGGTCGAGGAACGGTTCCTGAAGGTAATCCCGAAGCCCTACCTCTACCATGCCCATCACTGGCTGATCCTGCACGGGCGCTACACCTGCAAGGCACGCAGGCCGGAATGCGAGCACTGTGTCATCGCCGACCTCTGCAAATCGCCGGAGAAGAGCTGCGATGTGCCGGCGCCGCTGGTCGAACTGCCGCCGCAGCGGATCGGCGAGGCGGTCGAGTAACCTCCGCCGCCTTAGCCGAAGCAGGCGTCATTGCGTATGCGCCCGGATAACCTCCAGGAAGTCGTCGCCATAACGTTCCAACTTCGACTGCCCGACGCCCGAGATGCCGAGCAGCGCCTCGTGGCTCGTGGGCCGGTTGGTGGCAAAGGCGACGAGTGTCGTATCGGGGAAGACGACATAAGGCGGCACCGCCAGCGACTTGGCGATCTCCAGCCGCGTTCGGCGAAGGGCCTCGAACAATTCCATGTCGGCGCCTTCGAGCGACGAGCGGCCGCCGGCAGCGCCGGATGACATCGCCCTCGATGACTTTGCCGATTTCGGCCGGTCCTTGCGGAAGCGAATCTCCCGCTCCCTCCTGAAGACCGAACGTGCCCCCTCCTCCAGCTTCAGTGCGCCGAAGGCATCGTGGTCGATACTGACGAGGCCGGCGGCGAGAAGCTGCCGGTAGACGGACTGCCATGTCTTCGGCGGCAACTCCTTGCCGGCTCCGAAAACCGGCATGTCGGCATGACCGAAGCGGATCGTCTTGTCGTTCTCGTTACCGATGAGCACGTCCACCAGATGACCGGCGCCGAACCGTTCTCCGGTGCGGTAGATCGCCGCCAGCGCCTTGATCGCCGCCTCTGTCCCGTCCCAGGTCTCGACGGGCTTCAGACAGGTGTCGCAATTGCCGCAGCCGCCGGGGTGCCCCTCGCCGAAATGGGCGAGGATCGCCTGCCGACGGCAGCCTGCCGTCTCGCAGATCCCCAACAAGGCATTCAGCTTCGCCCGTTCGACACGCTTGATCTCGTCGCTCGACTGGCCGCCGTCGATCATGCGACCGCGCTGGATGACATCGGCCATGCCGTAGGCCATCCAGACCTCCGACGGCAGTCCGTCACGCCCGGCGCGGCCGGTCTCCTGATAGTAGGCCTCGACGGAACCGGGCAGGTCGAGATGCGCCACATAGCGCACATTGGGCTTGTCGATCCCCATGCCGAAGGCGACGGTGGCGACGAGGCAGAGCTCTTCCTCCTTCAGGAAGGCGTCCTGGTTGGCGTCGCGCACCGCGCGATCCATGCCGGCGTGATAGGCGAGAGCGCGAATGCCTTGGGCATTCAACCATTCCGCGGTCTCCTCCACCTTGGCACGGGACAGGCAATAGACGATGCCGCTCGATCCCTTGTGGCGCGAGAGGAAGCGCAGGAGTTGCTGGCGCGGCTGATCGCGTTCGACGATTTCGTAGGCGATGTTCGGCCGGTCGAAGGACGTGGTGAAGACCTCTGCCGAACGCAGCGCCAGCCGCTCTATGATATCCTCGCGAGTGTGAGGGTCGGCCGTCGCCGTCAGCGCCATGCGCGGCACACCGGGATACAGTTCCGCCAGCCGGCCGAGTTCGCGATATTCCGGCCGGAAGTCGTGCCCCCATTGGGAGACGCAATGCGCCTCGTCGATCGCAAACAACGCGATCTTCGAGGAATCGATCAGGTCTCGGAAGCCGGCGGTGACTGTGCGCTCCGGCGTCACATAGAGAAGATCCAGCATTCCGCCGGCCAGCGAACGGCGGACCTCGGAAAACTCCTCCTGGGAGAGCGAGGAGTTGAGTGCCGCGGCCCGCACCCCAAGCTGCTTCAGCGCCTCCACCTGGTCGCGCATCAGCGCTATCAGTGGCGAGACGACGATGCCCACTCCTTCGCGGCAAAGCGCCGGGACCTGATAGCAGAGCGATTTCCCGGCACCGGTCGGGAAGAGCACCACCGCGTCACCGCCCGCCACGACGCGCTCCACCACCGCGGCCTGCTTGCCCCGGAAGGCGTCATACCCATAGACACGCTTCAGGATCGTCAACGGCTCTGCCGGCCGCTCGTCAATGGGCGGAGACTTCATGTCTGCAGAATGGGGCATGGAACGGCTTTCATGGGAATGATGCTGTAACCTCCCACGGCTGACGCATCAACCGCAAGGCCGGAATCCCGCGCTCAGGAAGGTCGCCTCTGCTGTGCGCGATCGACAGCCTGCACCGGCTATCGCGATGGACTCGCACCGAGGCCGTCGATCAGGGCGGCGATGGCAGCTTCGTAGTCCTTGCGGTTGCCGCCTGCGTCGATCGCGAGAGACGCTCGGTCGAATGCCGCGGACATGAGCGGGGTCAGCGGCTCCAGCAGGCTTTCCCTGCCGCTGCCGGCAAGAAGATCGGCAAGGCCGAGCCGCAGGCTTCTTTCCGCATGCTCGGCATCGACGGCATCGGTTGCCCCTCCACCAAGCACCGCAGGCGCCTCGACAAGGAGAAGCCGCGTGCGCCCTTCCACCGCCATGGCATCAAAATAGGCCGAGGCTCCCTTGAGAAGCGCCTCCCGCGGCGACGAGGCCGGCGCTGCGCGCGCTTCGATCTCCTCCGCCACCCTTGCCGCCTCCCGTTCTGCTACGGCCAGGAACAGCGCCCGCTTGTCGGCAAAGTGGTGATAGAGCGCCCCGCGGGTCACCTTCGCCAGAGCCACGATGTCCGGCGTCGCCGTGTCGGCGTAACCCTGTTGCGCAAACAGCGCCCTGGCTGCATCAAGCAGCGCCTTGCGGGTCGCCTCCATACCTTCGATCGTGTTGCGGGCCATAACCCTCCTTTACATACAAACAGAATGTATGTTATTAGATACAGACTGAATGTATCTTACGCTGATCAGGAGGAAAAGCCATGAAATGCAGCAGCTACTATCCTGTCATCATGACTGATGCCGTGGCGGAGACCGCCGCCTTCTATATCCGCAATTTCCATTTCCAGCCTCTCTTCGAGGCGGAATGGTACGTGCACCTCCAGTCGAAGGAGGACGAGCACGTGACGCTCGCGATCCTCGACGGCAATCACGAAACGATCCCGCAAGTGGCGCGCGGAAAGGTGTCCGGCCTGCTGCTCAACTTCGAGATCGAGGATGTGGATGCGGCCTACCAGCGCTGCAAGGCGGCAGATTTGCCCATCCTCAAGGAGATCTGCGACGAAGACTTCGGGCAGCGTCACTTCATCACGGCCGACCCGAACGGCGTGCTGATCGACGTCATCAAGCCGATCCCGCCGAGCGCCGAATTCGCCGCCCTGTACGATGCCTCGGCGCTGCCGGCCTAGCCATCGAAAGTCGGATCGCGGCGGGAAACGAGCTTGTGTAGATGGACCATGAGCCCCGCCGCGAAGAGCGGCGTCAAGAGGTTGACGATCGGGATCGCCAGGAAGCCGGCAATCAAAAGACCGGCGAGAAAGACGGTGCCGCGGTGCTTCGCCCGGAAGGCCCTCGCTTCCGGCGGCGGACGGAACCGCATGGCGGCGAACTCGAAGAATTCGCGGCCGAGAAGGTAGCCGTTCACCAGGAAGAAGGCGACGAGGTTGACGCCGGGGATGAAGAGCAGCAGAAGCGCGACGATGTTGCCGAGGATGACGACGCCCAGAAACTGGAGCGAGCCGATGATCGCCTGCCCGAGCGGCATGGCCCGCCCCGGCGCATCGTTCGGATAATCCCGCTTCTCGACCACCTCGGCGACGTCGTCCAGAAACAGGCCGGCGATCAGCGCCGTGATCGGCGCAATCAGCAGCGCAAGCGCAAGCGCCAGCCCTATGCCGGCGAAGGTGGCGGCGACGAAGGTCAGCCACCCGGCCCAGTCGGGAACGTCCGGCAGATAGACGGCAAACCATGGCCAGAGGACCGAGACGAAAGTCTGCCGCAGCGCCAGCCATAGACCGACGAGCACCAGGATGGTGAGCCCGAGAACCTTCCAGAAGACAGCGCGGGTTTCCGGCGCCAGGAGGTTAGCGAGAGAAAGACGGGCGGCTTGGATAATCATGGACGGCCTCCGGTTGCCGCGACGATGTAAGTTTTCACCGCTGACGAGGCAAGCTCAGGGCGGGACCGCCTGATCCTGCCCGCCGCTTTCCAGTGGCGCTCCCGGCAGATAGAGCCGGACCGGCCTGATTTCGTAGACGGCGGTGGGGTTGGCGCGATGAAGCTCGCGCGCCGCTGCGATCGCCGCGTCGATATCCGGGAAGTCGACGACGTAGAAGCCGAGCAGTTGCTCCTTGGTCTCGGCGAAAGGACCGTCGATGACAAGGCCATCGCCTTTGCCGCGCAGGGTGACGGCCTGCTCCGTGGGGCCAAGACGCACCGCCGGCCCCAGCGATTTCTCCCGCACGAGACGGTCGTTGATCTCGAGCAGTTCGGTCATCCGCACCGCGTCTTGCTCTTTGGTCCAGGACTGGACCACGCTTTCCATGTGATAGGCCAGAATTGCGTAATACATAAGCGTTCTCCCACAGGCAGCCGCGCCGTAGGCGGCCGGATTAAACGATGCTGTTCAATTCGTTCCGGTGGCGCACCATGGCGAGGAACCGGCGGTAGTCGCGGTCATACTGAGCCGTTCGCGCTGAATTCGGCAACCGTTCCGTACCCCCGCCATCCATGGCCTGTCCGGCCGCAAACAGCGTGTCGTGGAGCCCCCCGGCAGCGGCCGCGGTCATGGCCGTTCCCAGCAGCACCGCATCCTGCGTTGCCGGGATCACCAGCCTGCAGCCCGTGACATCGGCATAAAGCTCGACGAGCAACGGGTTGTGCACATGGCCTCCGGTCAGGTGCATGGTGTCGAAACGATACCCGTAGCCCTCCATGGTTTCGAGGATATGGCGGATACCGAGGGCGATGGCGACACAGCTCCTCCAGTAGAGCCGGCAGAGGCCGTCAAACGAGGTGTCCAGGGTGAGGCCGCTGATGACGCCCGTGGCATGCGGATCGGCAAGCGGCGAGCGGTTGCCGTGAAAGTCCGGCAATATGTTCAATTCGGCGGCGAACCCCGGCCCCTGCTGCGCGCGCAGATGCTGCACCCTGGCAACGATGCTCTCGATCAGTTCCACCGACGGCTCGCCCCCGGCCGCATGCATCCGAACCACGTGGTCGAGCAGTGCTCCTGCCGCAGACTGCCCCCCTTCGACCAGCCAGTGCCCCGGGAGCACCGCTTCGTAATAGGGGCCCCAGAGGCTGCGACCGGGTTTGGCTTCGGCGGAAAAGGAGACGATGCAACTCGACGTGCCGCCGATCAATGCGACTGATCGTTCCTGCTCCGGCCCTTCGCCCGCGCCCCCGAGGACACCGAACGCGCCCGCATAGGCGTCGATCAGCCCCGCCGAGACACAGCAGCCGGTGTCCAGCCCAAGCGCGCCAGCCGCCTCTGCCGTGAGCTTTCCGACCGATTTCCCGACGGGAACAGTTTCGCCGGGCAACCCGCCGCGTTCCAAAAGATCGTCGAGGCCTGCGAGCGCCAGGAAGTCCCGTCGCCAGCCTTCCGTCTCGTGCGCCAGATAATTCCATTTCGCCGTCAGCGTGCAACGGGAGCGCGCGGTCGATCCGGTTGCCCTCCACGTCATGAAATCGGCGAGATCGAAAAGGTAGCAGGCCCGCTCCCAGCTTCGCGGCAGATGGCGCTTGAGCCACATGAGCTTCGGCATCTCCATCTCGGGCGAGAGCGAGCCTCCGGAAAACTGCAACGCATGGTGGTCGGTCGCAGACAGTTCTTCCGCCTCCGCGATGGCCCGATGATCGAGCCAGACGATGGTGTCGAAACGATCCTCGCCGGC
>DASUPM010000623.1:0-3001 GCA_036281095.1 Pseudorhizobium sp. | reverse complement strand
TGTGGACAAGCGATGATATGAAGACGGTCTTGCCGGCGCGTGACAGCCCTGTCACGCCGAGCCGCAGCGTCGGATGGACGATGCCGGCCGCACGGTCGGCCAGGTTGTCGAAGGCGATGCGCGCGTCGTCGGTGAAGCTGGTCAGGGAGGGCGGCAAGGCAGGTTCCTTCTTTTCCGGCTATATAGGCGCCGGCCATGCCGGTGAAAAGAATGCAGGCCATCGCCGCAGTGGATCAGGGGGTGACGAAATCCGCCACCTGCCAGATGCGGGCGTCGTGGCTGGAGGGCCGGTCGAGGACCGCGAGGCCGCCCGTAGGATAGCCGAGGGGCAGCAGGTCGGCGCTCCGCTCGACACCGGCGAGCCGTTCGAGAGCCTCTTCGATGGTTGGATTATGTCCGATGATCATGAGAGATTCGACATCGTCATTGGCCGCCAGCAGTTCCAGATAGATGTCGACCGGCGCGTTGTAGAGTTCGTCGGAGAAGAAAACCTCCGGTTTGCCGCCGGCCGCCTGGTGGAAGGCCTGTGCGGTCTGCCGGCAGCGGACCGCGGTCGAGCTGAGGATCCGGGCAGGCCGATAGCCCCGGCCGGCCGCCTTTTCAGCAATACTTCCGGCCTCGGTGAAGCCTTCCGAGTCAAGCGGGCGGTCGAAGTCCCGTTCCCCCGATTGGGCCCATGCGGATTTCGCGTGGCGGAGCAGATAGATGCGGAGAAGGGCCAAAGGGGTCATCGTTCTGCTGCCGAAAGACTGCTGTTGCGAAAGACCGGTAGCCGTTACCCGGCAGGCGCGTCAACCACGTCCTTCGCCGGCAAAGGCTTGCGCGCCTTATGCAGAAGGTCCGGCTCCGTGGCAGGCGCAAGTCTGAATAGAGCTTAAATAATAGCCCTTTAGCCTAATATCATGACAGTTTTAAAAATGGTTTCTCGATGTCCAACAGGGTTGAACCGGCATAGCCGATTGGGATATAGAGCGCGCCTTGAGATGTTCTTCGGGAGAATCGCGTGAGTGAGAAGATCGATCTTGGCAATTATGTGCTCTCGGAAAGCGATGAGTTCATGAATGCGAACCAGAAGGCATATTTCCGGGCAAAGCTGATTGCCTGGAAGAATGACATACTTAGAGAAGCGCGCGAGACGCTTGATCATCTCGCTGAAGAAAGTGCCAATCATCCCGACCTAGCCGACAGGGCCTCTTCAGAAACCGACAGGGCGATCGAACTTCGGGCTCGCGACCGGCAGCGGAAGCTGATCTCCAAGATCGATGCCGCCTTGCAGCGGATCGAAGAAGGAACCTATGGCTACTGCGAGGAAACCGGGGAGCCGATCGGGCTGAAGCGTCTCGACGCCCGTCCGATCGCCACCCTGTCGATCGAGGCACAGGAACGCCACGAGCGCCGGGAAAAGGTGTATCGGGACGAGTAAGTCCGTTTGACCGAACGTCTTCGTTGACGGCGCGGCCTGTTGCCGCGCCTTTTTCATGGCCGTCGGGCGCGCGCCAGATTCCTCGCTACCGGTCGCGCCCAGCCGACATTTCGCCGAAGATGCGGGCCATCTCGTCCTGCAGCGAAGGCTCCTGCTTGTTGGCCGCCGGGCGTGGTGCGTCGGCATCGGGATGCAGCAGGGAAGGCTCCTGGCTTGCTTCGCGTGCGGCTAGATTGCTGGCCATCTCCTGCTCGAGAATGCGCTCAAAGTCGCTGCCGAGAGCCGGCGATGCCGCTTGCTGAGGTGGAGGAGCGGAGTTCTGCGCCGAGCGGATGGGCTCCGCAGGGCCTTGCAGCACCCGGTTTCGGGCGGCATCCAGAATGTCGGCGGCGTTCTCCAAGATGGGTTCTCCACGGCCTAGGCCAGGTTCTACACGCGCCGTCGGTGCTGTCGCAACGGCGGCCCCCAACACAGGGATCGCCACCGGGGGCGCAGTGGCAGCCGGTGTGGCAACCGGCGCTGCTATCGGGGCGGGTGCATTGGCGGCGTACGGGATTTCGTTCCCGGTCGGCGGCAGTCGGCGGGTTGGTTCTGCCGGTGACGGCGCAGCCGACACGGCCAACTGGCGCTTCGGCACGTCTCTCCTTGGTTCCGCGGGTTGCGTCCGGTCCGGGGTGACGGGTATCTCCGGCGGTGTCGATGGACGCGTGCGCGCCGGCGTCTCCGCCGCCTGTTCCTGCGCCATGGCCCCGGAGGCTTGAATCCCGCTCTCGATCACGAGGTCGCTGGGCCCGCCGATCATGATGAGATGCTCGATATCGTCGCGTCGTACCAGAACCAGCCGACGGCGGGCATCCACGGCTGCGGCGTCGAGCACCTGAAGGCGAGGCTGGCGGTTGCGGCCACCCCGAATGAAGGGCGACGGGCCTCTGCGGCCGCGGAGCATCCACAGGACGCCGATAAGGCAGAGGAAGCCGATACCGACGCCAAGGATCGCGATCAGCAGTCGACCGCCATAGGCGCTCATCAGTTCTTCCATTTCTCGTACTCCTGCACACCGACGAAACAAAAGTGCGCCTTTTTTTCGCCGCGGCAAGATGCGGGCGCGATCTCGGACGGGATTGGCGCCACTATCCCGGCTTTTCTGCATGCCGGCGCTTTTTGCATCATTCGCAACTTGCTAAGAGAGAATCGCGGTGTTTTGCCGAGAGTTCCAGAGAGTTGCGCGTTCTTCGAGCGGCCGAATAGTGAGGACTTGATGACGAGGTTGCAGCAGGGCGGCAACTATGAGGTGCCGCTGATCGACCGAGGAGCGGGTGGCGGCACGGTCCTTCGCATCCTCCTGCTCGCCCTGGTGCTGATCGCGGTTGCCGTCGCCTTCGTATTCTTTCAGCAGGCGCTGGACAACGAGGTCGTTCTCGGCCTGCTTGGCGTCCTGGCCATGGTCGGCATTTTTTTCCTTGTTTCCTCGGCGATCGGTTTCGTGGAGGTCATGCCGCAGTCCCGCTCGGACGAACTGGCGCGGGGGTTCCTCGCGAGCCATCCCGACGGCATCCTCGTCACCGACAGCCGCGGACG
>DASUPM010000622.1:0-3202 GCA_036281095.1 Pseudorhizobium sp. | reverse complement strand
ACACCGCGATGGTGTCGCCGGTGGTGCGGATCAGCAGCCCGCGCTCCCAGCACGCGAGCAGCACCTCGAAGCCGCGCTTGCCGGGTTCGCCGGGGCGCGGTGCCAGCTCGATCGCGCCGACCAGGCCGATGTTGCGCACGTCGATCACATGCGGCTCGCCTTTCAGCGAATGCAGCGCGTCCTCCCAGTGGGAGCTGAGCTCTTCGCCGCGCGTGAGCAGCCCTTCCTCTTTGTACGTGTCGAGCGTGCCCAGTCCGGCCGCACAGGCAATCGGATTGCCGGAATAGGTGTAGCCGTGGAAGAACTCGATCATGTGCTCCGGCCCGCTCATGAAGGCGTCGTGGATTTCGGAGCTGACGAGCACGGCGCCCATCGGGATGACGCCGTTGGTGAGGCCCTTGGCGGTCGTCATGATGTCCGGCGTCACGCCGTAATACTGCGCGGCGAACGGGGTCCCCATGCGGCCGAAGCCGGTTATGACTTCGTCGAATATCAGCAGGATGCCGTGCTTCGTGCAGATCTCGCGGAGCTTCTGGAGATAGCCCTTCGGCGGGATGAGGACCCCGGTCGAGCCGGCGACCGGTTCGACGATGACGGCGGCGATCGTGGAGGCGTCATGCAGGGTGATGATCCTCTCCAGCTCGGAGGCGATGTCTCCGCCATGTTCCGGCTCGCCGCGGGTGAAGGCATTCTTGCCCGGCAGGTGGGTATGCGGCATGTGGTCGACGCCGGTCAGCAGCGTACCGAACATCTTGCGGTTGGCGACGATGCCGCCGACGGAGATGCCGCCGAAGTTGACGCCATGATAGCCCCGCTCGCGGCCGATCAGGCGGAAGCGCGAGCCGTTGCCCTTCACGCGATGGTAGGCGAGCGCGACCTTGAGGGCGGTATCGACCGATTCGGAGCCGGAATTGGTGTAAAGAACGTGGTTCAGGCCTTCCGGCGCGATCTCCACGAGGCGGTTCGCCAGTTCGAACGCCTTGGGATGGCCGAGCTGAAACGCCGGCGCATAATCCAGTTCGCCGGCCTGCTCGCGAATCGCCTCGGTGATCTTCGGGCGGCAATGGCCGGCATTGACGCACCACAGGCCAGCCGTCGCGTCGAGCACCTGACGCCCGTCATGCGTCGTATAGTGCATATCCTTGGCGCTGACGAAAAGGCGCGGTTCCTTCTTGAACTGGCGGTTGGCGGTAAACGGCATCCAGAACGCGCTCAGATCGTTCGGCGCGGCGTTAAGACGGTTGGACATGAACTTCTCCCCCACCGGGCGACACCCGGCTTTTGACTGTCTGGTCAAATTATCAGGGAGGTTCGGCGCGTCAACAGGCCTCATTCCGGGGAGAAGGGAAGGCGTCTGCGGGTGCCTTCCCTCCAAGTCACCGGCTGGTGGATGTCAGCGCTAACATCAGGCCGCGACGCCGGTGGTCCGGATCGGCGCGCAATAGATATCCTCGAGCGAGGAGAGAACCTTCAGCACCGCCGGGGAGGTGCAGGAATAATAGATCGTCTGCGCGTCGCGACGCGTCTTGACCAGCTTCTGCGCGCGCAGTTTCGACAGATGCTGCGACAACGCCGACTGGCTGAGACCGACGTGCCCCGCCAGCGTTCCCACCGCCATCTCGTCCTTGACGAGGCAGCACAGAATCATGAGGCGTTTTGGATTGGCCATCGCAGACAGCAATCCTGCGGCAGCCAACGAATGCTCTGAAAGTGACATCGTGTCCATGTGTAGTGATATCCCCTTGAAGCGCAGAGGCTTCGTATGCCCAAATTTTAAGGGCAAAGATTAGCAAGTGCCGGATATAGTTGTATATCCCTAAATTTCGGGTGGCGGTATGCTTTGTTCATTTGTCTCCGAAAGGCCGGAAATATAGTAAAACGCGGCCTCTACCGACGAAAAACCCGTCGGAAACTCGTGCCTCACCTGCCGGTCTGCGGAAATCAGGTCGATTCCGCACGGATCGACGCCGCCGAAACGCCAGTTGCTTTCATTCCCGCCTCCGACATGCGCCGCAACTGACGATGCAAGTTCGGTCATCTCCCGCAGCTTGCGCTGCAGATCGAGCCAGTCGGGCGGATCGAACGATTCGGCGAAAACCAGGTCGGGCCCGGCCAGCGCGTAGGCGCGGCCGAACCCGCCGTTCAGCGAGGCCGACTGCGGCACCAGGCGGAAGAAACGGAAGTCGGGAAAATCCACATACAGCGCCGCCTTGGGATGGCGGTCGAGGAAGCGTTCGCGAATCAGCGCATGCGGCGCGCTCTCTCGCTCGACAACCTCTGCCAGGCATTGGATGGTAATGCGCGGATGGGCGAGGGGATCGCCCTTGCCGGGCTCACCGGCGAGAAGCGAGCAGCGCGGATCGGCCAGCACGCCCTTCGTATGACCGGAGAGGAAAGAGGCGAGAATGACCGGGACGCCGTCGAGGTCGGTCGCCGTGAGGGCGCGACTGGCGGAGGGAAAGCCGGTTTCGGGCTCGATGACCGCAAGCGCCATATAACGGGCGCCGCGCATCAGGATGCGGGCGAGACGGCGGGCCTCGTCATCCGTCTCCCTCAGGACCTGGGGTTTGTCCCGAGGTTTGTCCGTGGACATCGCGGTCACGGCGTATTCGCCTGGCGCCGATGGCGGGTGAGGCCGGCGATGACGTCGTCGGCGCTGATCGTCCCGATGACCGCGCCGTTGTCCACCACGCCGATCGTCCCGGGTTGGCGGGACAGCGCGTCGAGGATGTCGATCAGCGGCGTGGCGGGCTTCGCGGTTGCCGAGACGCCGGCTGCCGGGGCGCCTGCCGAGACGCCCGCCCGCATCACATCGCCCGCCGTCAGCATCGAGATCGGGTTCAGGTGCTGGACGAAGTCGGCGACATACTGGTTGGCGGGATCGCGGACGATCTCCTGCGGCGTGCCGCACTGGATGATGCGCCCGCCTTCCATGATGGCGATCCGGTTGCCGATGCGGAAAGCTTCGTCGAGATCGTGGCTGACGAAGAGGATCGTCTTCTTCAGGCGGTGCTGGAACTCCATCAGTTCGTCCTGGAGCCGCGTTCGGATCAGCGGATCGAGGGCGGAGAAGGGCTCGTCCATGAGCAGGATGGGAGCGCCGGTGGCAAAGGCACGGGCAAGGCCGACGCGCTGCTGCATGCCGCCGGAGAGTTCGCCGACCTTGCGGTCGGCCCACTGCTCGAGGTTCACCAGCTGGAGC
>DASUPM010000621.1:0-2925 GCA_036281095.1 Pseudorhizobium sp. | reverse complement strand
AGCCCTATTTCGAGGAATACCACAAGCTGCGCTACACCAATGATGCGATCAAATCGGCGGTGGAGCTGTCGGCCCGCTATATCTCGGATCGCAAGCTGCCGGACAAGGCGATCGACGTGATCGACGAGACGGGAGCGGCGCAGATGCTGCTGCCGGCGTCGAAGCGCCGCAAGCTGATCACCGAAAAGGAGATCGAGGCGACGATCGCGACGATGGCCCGCATTCCGCCGAAGACGGTATCCAAGGACGACGAGATGGTTCTCGCCAACCTGGAAAAGGAACTCCGTTCCGTCGTCTATGGGCAGGACAAGGCAATCGATGCGCTGGCGACCTCGATCAAGCTCGCCCGTGCGGGGCTGCGCGAACCGAACAAGCCGATCGGCGCCTATGTCTTCTCGGGACCAACCGGCGTCGGAAAGACCGAAGTCGCCAAGCAGTTGGCCGCCTCGCTCGGGGTCGAGCTTCTGCGCTTCGACATGTCGGAATACATGGAGCGGCATACGGTTTCGCGGCTGCTCGGTGCACCTCCAGGCTATGTGGGCTTTGACCAGGGCGGCCTCCTGACGGACAGCGTTGATCAGCATCCGCACAGCGTGGTCCTGCTCGACGAGATCGAGAAGGCGCATCCGGACATCTTCAACATCCTGTTGCAGGTCATGGACCACGGGTCGCTGACCGACCACAACGGCAAGAAGATCGACTTCCGGAACGTCATCCTGATCATGACGACCAATGCAGGCGCGTCGGAGATGGCCAGGGCCGCGATCGGATTCGGCTCGTCGAAGCGTACCGGCGAGGACGAGGAGGCGCTGAACCGCCTGTTCACGCCTGAGTTCCGCAACCGGCTCGATGCGACCATACCGTTCGCGCCGCTGCCCACGGAGGTCATCCACAAGGTCGTCCAGAAGTTCGTCATGCAGCTCGAGACTCAGCTCTCCGAACGCAACGTCACCTTCGACCTGCATCCGGATGCTGTCGCCTGGCTGGCGGACAAGGGCTATGACGAGCGGATGGGCGCGAGGCCTCTGGCACGCGTCATTCAGGAGCACATCAAGAAGCCGCTGGCGAACGAGATCCTGTTCGGCAAGCTGCGCAAGGGCGGCGTCGTCAACGTTACCGTAGGCAAGATGGACGACGGTACGGACGGCCTGCTTCTGGAATGCGTGTCCGAGGCGGTCCCCGTGAAGCCGAAGGCTGAAGCGGAAGTGGAGGAAGCCTCCGAGGAGAGTGACGGCACGGCCGAGGCCCGCAAGCCGCGCTCTGCGAAGAAAGGATCGGGCAAGGACGGCCAGGCCAAGGCCCGAGCCATGGTCGAGGCTGACATATCCGCTTCCGAAGAGGCGCAAAAGACGCCGCCGCGCAAGGGCGCGGTGCCCCGCGTGCCGAAGTCGAAATAAGGTCCCTTCAGAACAGGCGATGCCGGGCTCGACTGCCCGGCATTGCCTTTCCTGCGGCCTGTCCGCTCCCGCCTCCCTGGTTTCCTGATGTCCCCAAGCAGCGATATGCGTCCCGCTCTGTTCTGGTTCCTGTCCGGAATGCGAGGCATCACATCGCTTCCCGCATTGATCCTGATGACCTCGTTCGTCGGGTTCAGTGCATTCGCCTTCGAGGCGGGTATTACGCGCGGGGAGGCGATCTTCATGACCATCTCCATCTGGGCGCTGCCTGCCAAGATGATCCTGGTCGGAATGATGGCGAGCGGGGCTCATATCGCCGCCTGCTTCGTCGCAGTGACGCTTTCCTCCATTCGCATGATGCCGATGGTCGCATCCATCGTGCCGGAGATGCGGACCGAAAGAACGCCGACCTGGGTGCTTCTGCTCCTGTCCCACTTCATCGCGATCACCGCATGGGTGTTTGCGATCCAGAGACTGAAGGACGTCCCGCAGGCCTATCGCACTGCCTTCTTCGCCGGGTTCGGCATCACCCTGACGCTGACGAACACCCTGATCGTCGCGATCTGCTACGGCCTGGTGGAGACCCTTCCGCCGGTGGTGTCCGGCGCGCTGTTCATGCTGACCCCCGTCTACTTCCTTGCGTCCATCTGGGCGACGGCACGTCAACCGGTGGTGAAGCTCGCCTTCGTCGTCGGCCTTGTTGCCGGTCCGGTGATGGCTCTGGTGGAGCCGGGCTTCGATGTGCTCTATGCGGGGATCGGAGGCGGGACAGTCGCCTATCTGCTGGATCGGTTCCTGCTGAGGCGCAGGAATCCGGCGGGAAGGGCGGGACGCACATGATGACCGGCGAGTGGTGGTGGAGCTATGTCGTCATCGCAATCGCCGGCTGGCTTGCGACCGACATCTGGCGCTGGCTGGGTGTCTTTACCGGCAGCCGGCTGGATCAGCAGTCCGAGGCGCTCCAATGGGTGCGGGCGGTGGCGACCGCACTGGTCATGGCGGTGACGGCGAAAATGATCGTGTTCCCGGCGGGCACCCTTGCCGAAGCGCCGCTTTGGCTGCGTCTGGGTGCTGCGGGCACCGGTTTCGCCGCCTTTCTGCTGGCCGGCCAAAGGGTGGGCGTGGCGGTCGTCACCTCCACGCTCCTGCTTGGAATCGGCCTCTACTGGCTGGGCTTCTGATCGTTTACCCGGCCAAAGCTGCCCGGACTTTCTCCGCGTTGGCCGCAAGAACCTCGCCGTCTTCCATCTTGCCCGAATGCGGCTTCAACGGTTCCCCCTCCCGGCGAGGGATCACGTGGAAGTGCAGGTGATAGACCGTCTGGCCGGCGGCAGGCTCGTTGAGTTGAGCGATGAAGATGCCGTCGGCATCGAAGGCCTGCTTGGCGGCTCTCGCCAGCTTCTGGACCACCGGGATCGTCTTCGACAGGACGGCCGGATCGGCGTCGAGCAGGTTGCGGGACGGCGCCTTCGGCACCACCAGCAGATGGCCGGGCGCCTGCGGCATGACATCCATGAAGGCTACCGTG
>DASUPM010000620.1:0-7424 GCA_036281095.1 Pseudorhizobium sp. | reverse complement strand
CACGGAATTCGCCCTGCACCGAAAAGAAAAGGCGAGGCCGAAGCCTCGCCTTTTCGCGTCGCGACTGAACGACGATCACATGTGGATCGGCTTGAAGAAGGTGCCGAGCGCCGCTTCCTTGACCGCTTCCGACATGGTCGGGTGTGCATGGCAGGTGCGGCCGAGGTCTTCGGACGAGCCACCGAACTCCATCAGCACGGCGATTTCGTGGATCATCTCGCCGGCACCGAAGCCCACGATATGACCGCCGAGCACCCGATCGGTTTCCTTGTCTGCCAGGATCTTTACGAAGCCGTCCGTCGCCAGCATCGCGCGAGCACGGCCGTTCGCGGTGAACGGGAACTTGCCGACCTTGTAGGCAACGCCCGCAGCCTTCAGTTCTTCCTCGGTCTTCCCGACGGAAGCGACTTCCGGCTGGGTATAGACGACGCCCGGAATGACGTCATAGTTCACGTGTCCATGCTGGCCGGCCAGGATTTCGGCGAGCGCCACGCCCTCGTCCTCCGCCTTGTGGGCGAGCATCGGTCCCTTCACCACGTCGCCGATGGCGTAGATGCCGGCGACATTGGTCTTGAACCCGTTGTCGATCTCGACGCGGCCACTGTTGTCGAGCGCGACGCCCGCAGCTTCGAGACCAAGGCCCTCGGTATAGGGCTTGCGGCCGGTGGAAATGAGAACCACGTCCGCCTCCACCGTCACCGCATCGCCGCCCTTGACCGGCTCGTAGGTGACCTTGGCGCCGGTCGCGGTCTTCTCGACTGCGGTCACCTTCGCTTCGGTGCGGATATCCATGCCCTGCTTGGCGAGCATGCGCTGGAACTGCTTGGACACATCGGCATCCATCGCGCCGAGCAGCTTGTCGAGGTATTCGACGACCGTCACCTTCGCGCCGAGGCGCATCCAGACCGAACCGAGTTCCAGGCCGATAACGCCGCCGCCGACGACCACCAGGTTCTGTGGCACCTTGGAAAGCGCGATCGCGCCGGTCGAGGAGACGATGATCTTTTCGTCGATCTCGACGTTGACGCCAGGAATACCGGCAACGTCGGAACCGGTGGCGATGACGATGTTCTTCGCCTCCAGTTCCTGCACCTTGCCGTCTTCGCCGGTGACGGAAACCTTGCCGGCGGAAACGATCTTGCCGGTACCGATGAAGCCGTCGATCTTGTTCTTCTTGAAGAGGAACGATACGCCGTCGACGTTGGACTTAACGGTCGCGTCCTTGTGCGCCATCATCTTTTCGAGGTTGAGCTTCGGCGCAGGGATTTCCACGCCGAGCGTGTCCAGACCGTGCGCCGCATGGTGGAACGCCTCGGAGGCATGCAGCAACGCCTTTGAGGGGATGCATCCGACGTTGAGGCAGGTTCCGCCGTAGGTGGCACGCTTCTCCACCACTGCAACCTTGAGGCCGAGCTGTGCAGCCTTGACGGCGCAGACATAGCCGCCGGGGCCGCTTCCGATTACGACGACATCATAAGCCATTTCCAGTTCCTTTTTCATTGATACGTCGGGTCAGGCGAACAGCCCGAACATCATGACCAGCAGGCCGATGATGCTGATCAGCCAGACGAGCGAGCGGATATAGGGGATACCGGCGAGATAGAGCGGGATGTAGACGATCCGCGCCACCAGCCAGACGGTGGCGCCGATCAGGCCGAAGCCGGAGGTGTCACCGGTAAATGTCAGTGCCAGCAGAAGGCCGATGAAGGCCGGATAGGTCTCTTGATAGTTCCTGGAGGCGCGGGCGGAACGGCCGGCCATGACGCCCTTGGGTTCGCTGCCGCCGTCACGCGGCCCGGCATTCCAGGCCGCGCCGCGTTCCTTGGTGGCCAAATTGCCCTGCAGCAGGATGTGCACGAGGAGCAGGACGACGCTCAGGCACAACAGCGTCAACAGGTAGGTTGCGTTGGCTGAAGCGGCATCCATCTCGCTCTCCGTGGATCAGGGTCAGCCGATCAGAGGTCGAGGACCAGACGTTCCGGATCCTCCAGGCTTTCCTTCACGCGCACCAGGAAGGTGACGGCTTCCTTGCCGTCGACCATGCGGTGGTCGTAGGAGAGCGCCAGATACATCATCGGACGGATCACGACCTGGCCGCCGATGGCGACCGGCCGCTCCTGGATCTTGTGCATGCCGAGGATGCCGGACTGCGGCGCGTTCAGGATCGGCGACGACATCAGCGAGCCGTAGACGCCGCCGTTGGAGATGGTGAACGTACCGCCCTGCATATCCGCCATCGACAGCTGGCCGTCACGGGCGAGCCTGCCGAGGCGGCCGATTTCCTTCTCGATCTCGGCGATCGACATCTGGTCCGCATCACGGACGACCGGCACGACGAGGCCCTTGTCGGTGCCGACGGCGACGCCGATATGGCAGTAGTTCTTGTAGACGATGTCGGTGCCGTCGATCTCGGCATTGACGGCCGGCAGTTCCTTCAGCGCATGCGTCACCGCCTTGGTGAAGAAGCCCATGAAGCCGAGCTTCACGCCGTGCTTCTTCTCGAAGATGTCCTTGTAGCGGTTGCGCAGGTCCATGACCGCCTTCATGTCCACCTCGTTGTAGGTGGTAAGCATGGCGGCCGTGTTCTGCGCGTCCTTCAAGCGGCGTGCGATCGTCTGGCGCAGGCGCGTCATCTTCACCCGCTCTTCGCGAACGGCATCGTCGGCGGAAGATACCGGCCGCGGAGCAGACGGCGCGGCCGCGGGGGCCGGAGCCGAGGTGCCCTTGGCAACGGCAGCAAGGACGTCGCCCTTCAGAACCTGGCCGCGCTTGCCCGAACCTTCGACGTCCGCGGTCGAGATGTTGTTGTCGGCTGCGACCTTAGCTGCGGCCGGGGCCGGCGGCATGGAGGTGGCAGACGATGCGGCAGGTGCAGCGGGCGCCGCAGCCTTGGGAGCCTCGGCCTTCGCCGGTTCCGCAGGCTTGGGCGCCGGGGCAGCGGTTCCAGCCCCTGCGCCACCTTCCGCGATCTGGCCGAGCAGGGCGTCGAGGCCGACCGTCTCACCGTTCTGCGCAACGATCTCGGTCAGCACGCCGGAGGCGGGTGCCGGAACCTCGACCGTCACCTTGTCCGTCTCGAGCTCGACCAGCGGCTCGTCCGCCTTCACGGTATCGCCGACTTTCTTGAACCAGGTGCCTACTGTCGCCTCGCTGACGGATTCGCCGAGGGTGGGAACGCGGATTTCGGTGGCCATGGGATGTTTCCGTTTTCTCTAGAATGTCGATCTTTGAACGCTGGCGGCCCGATCAGCCGCCGAGCGCGTCCTCGAGGAAGGCTTCGAGCTGGGCCAGATGCTTCGACATCAGACCGGTTGCCGGCGATGCCGCCGCAGGCCGGCCCGTATAGCGAACGCGCTGGTACTTGGCGTCGATATGGGCGAGCACCCATTCCAGATACGGATCGATGAACGACCAGCTGCCCATGTTCTTGGGCTCTTCCTGGCACCATACCATCTCCGCGTTCCGGAAGCGCGACAGCTCGTTGATGAGCGCCTTGGCCGGGAACGGGTAGAGCTGTTCGATGCGCAGCAGGTAGACGTCGTCGATGCCGCGCTTCTCGCGCTCTTCGAGCAGATCGTAATAGACCTTGCCGGTGCACATCACGACGCGGCGGATCTTGGCATCCTTCTGCAGCTTGATCGGACCGTCCTTGATGACCTCCGCATCGTCCCACAGCAGGCGGTGGAAGGAGGATTCTCCCGCCATCTCCGCCAACGTCGAGGTCGCACGCTTGTGGCGCAGGAGCGACTTCGGCGTCATCAGGATCAGCGGCTTGCGGAAATCGCGCTTCACCTGCCGGCGCAGGATGTGGAAGTAGTTGGCCGGCGTGGAGCAGTTTGCCACCTGCATGTTGTCTTCCGCGCACATCTGCAGCCACCGCTCGAGGCGGGCGGAGGAATGTTCCGGTCCCTGCCCCTCGTAGCCGTGCGGCAGGAGGCAGACCAGGCCCGACATGCGCAACCACTTGCGTTCGCCCGACGAGATGAACTGGTCGAAGACGACCTGCGCACCGTTGGCGAAGTCGCCGAACTGCGCTTCCCACAGGGTCAGGGCGTTCGGGCGCGCAAGCGAATATCCGTATTCGAAGCCGAGAACGGCTTCTTCGGACAGCATCGAGTTGATGACTTCGTAGCGCGCCTGGCTCGACGAGAGGTTGGCGAGCGGAACGTAACGCTCCTCCGTCTCCTGATCATAGAGCACCGAATGGCGCTGCGAGAACGTACCGCGCTCGCAGTCCTGGCCGGAGAGGCGGATCTTGGTGCCCTCGACGGCGAGCGAACCAAAGGCCAGCGCCTCGGCCATCGCCCAATCGATGCCTTCGCCCGTCTCGATCATCTGCGCCCGATTGTCCATGAAGCGCTTGATCGTCCGGTGGGCGTTGAAGCCGTCCGGGATCGTCGCCAGCTTGCGGCCGATCTCCTTCAACTGCTTCATCGGCACGGCCGTCTTGCCGCGACGCTGCTCATCCGCATTGTCGGCGGAGCGCAGGCCCGACCAGACACCGTCGAGCCAGTCGGCCTTGTTCGGCTTGTAGGTCTGCCCGGCCTCGAACTCCTGCTCGAGATGAGCGCGCCAGTCGGCCTTCATCTTCTCGTATTCGCCGTCGGTGATCAGCCCCTCGGCGATCAGCCGGTCCGCATAGATCTGGGCCACCGTCTTGTGCGAGCGGATGACCTTGTACATCTTCGGCTGGGTGAATGCCGGCTCGTCGCCCTCGTTGTGGCCGAAGCGGCGATAGCAGAACATGTCGATCACGACCGGCTTGTGGAACTTCATCCGGTATTCGGTGGCAATCTTGGCGGCGTAGGTCACCGCTTCCGGATCGTCGCCGTTGACGTGGAAGATCGGCGCCTCGATCATCTTGGCGACGTCGGAGGGATAGGGCGACGAGCGGGAATAGGCCGGATTGGTGGTGAAACCGATCTGGTTGTTGACGATCACGTGCATGGTTCCGGCGACACGGTGACCACGAAGGCCGGAGAGCCCAAGGATCTCAGCCACCACGCCCTGGCCGGCAAAGGCGGCATCGCCGTGCAGCAGGAGCGGCAGGACCTTGGCGCGTTCCTTGAGCGGGATGATGTCGCCTTCCCACGACTTGGCGATCATGTCCTGCTTGGCGCGCGCCTTGCCCATCACGACGGGATTGACGATTTCCAGGTGCGACGGGTTGGCCGTCAGCGACAGGTGGACGTTGTTGCCGTCGAACTCGCGGTCAGACGACGCGCCGAGATGATACTTCACGTCGCCCGAACCTTCGACGTCGTCGGGCTTGAAGGAGCCGCCCTTGAACTCGTGGAACACGGCGCGGTGCGGCTTGCCCATCACGTTGGTCAGCACGTTCAGGCGGCCGCGGTGCGGCATACCGAGCACGATCTCTTCGAGGCCGTCCTGGCCGCCGCGCTTGATGATCTGCTCGAGAGCCGGGATCAGCGACTCGCCGCCGTCGAGACCGAAACGCTTGGTGCCCTTGAACCGGACGTCGAGGAACTGTTCGTAGCCTTCGGCTTCGATCAGCTTCTGAAGGATGGCCTTCTTGCCGTTGGCCGTGAATTCCACGCCCTTGTCCGGCCCTTCGATCCGCTCCTGGATCCACGCCTTCTCTTCCGGATTGGAGATGTGCATGAACTCAACGCCGATGGTCGAGCAGTAGGTACGCTCGAGAATATCGAGCATCTCCCGCACGCTCGCGTATTCGAGCCCGAGCACGTTGTCGATGAAGATCTTGCGGTCGTAATCGCTCTCTTCGAACCCGTAGGACTTCGGCGAAAGCTCGTCATAGTCCTCCACCGGCACAGCAAGCCCGAGAGGATCCAGCTTGGCATGCAGATGGCCACGCATGCGGTAGGCGCGGATCATCATGATGGCGCGCACGGAATCGCGCGTTGCCTGAAGGACATCGGCTTCGTTGACCGGCGCGCCGGAGCCGGCGGCTGCAGCCTCGGCCTTGGCCTTCACCTTCGTTTCGATCGCCTTTTCCACGACCGGCCAGTTGCCGTCCAGTGCCGAAACCAGATCGCCCGCCGGCGCGACAGGCCAATTCCTGCGCTGCCAGGAGGCGCCCTTGGCCGCCTTCTTCACGTCTTCGGGACTGTCCGCGAGCGCCTTGAAGAACGACTGCCATTCCGGTCCGACCGAATTTGGATCGTCCTCATACCGCGCGTAAAGCTGCTCGATATAGGAGGCATTCGCGCCGTCGAGGAAGGAAGTGATGAGAAACTGCTCGTTGGCTTCTTGCCGTGCCATGGTTTTTTTGCGGACGCCGCGTCCGCCTCCTGACGTAACTGAAGGCCGGAAAACAATACGCCGGCCACCGCATCTATGCTTGGTCCGGCCGCCGCGGGCGGCCCTTCCGGCGCCTTTCGACGCCGAACCCGGAGATGGAACACAGTGTCGTGCCGTCTCGCCGGAAGGAGGCCGGCCGGCGGTGCCGGACGGCCCTTGCTCATGTGGCGTCAGCCCTTGAGGACTTCAACCAGCGTCTTGCCGAGACGGGCCGGGGAAGGAGACACCTTGATGCCTGCCGCTTCCATGGCCGCGATCTTCGATTCCGCGTCGCCCTTGCCGCCGGAAACGACCGCGCCGGCATGGCCCATGGTGCGGCCCTTCGGAGCGGTACGGCCGGCGATGAAGCCTGCCATCGGCTTCTTGCGACCCTTCTTGGCTTCGTCGATCAGGAACTGGGCTGCATCTTCTTCAGCCGAACCACCGATTTCGCCGATCATGATGATCGACTGGGTGGCGTCGTCTGCGAGGAACATCTCCAGCATGTCGATGAACTCGGTGCCCTTGACCGGGTCGCCGCCGATGCCGACGGCCGTCGTCTGGCCAAGGCCTTCGTTGGACGTCTGGAACACGGCTTCATAGGTCAGCGTGCCGGAGCGCGACACGATGCCGACCGAACCCTTGCGGAAGATCGAGCCCGGCATGATGCCGATCTTGCATTCTTCCGGCGTCAGGACGCCCGGGCAGTTCGGGCCGAGCAGGCGCGACTTCGACTTGTCGAGCTTGGCCTTCACCCGCACCATGTCCATGACCGGGATACCCTCGGTGATGCAGGTGATGAGCGGGATCTCGGCTTCGATCGCCTCGATGATCGCGTCCGCGGCGCCTGCCGGCGGAACGTAGATGACCGATGCGTCGGCACCGGTGCGTTCCTTGGCTTCGGCAACCGAAGCGAAGATCGGCAGCGAAGTGCCGTCGACGCCCGACGACCAGGATTCGCCGCCCTTCTTCGGGTGAATACCGCCGACCATCTTGGTGCCGTAATAGGCGAGCGCCTGTTCGGTATGGAAGGTGCCGGTCTTGCCGGTAAGGCCCTGGACGAGAACCTTCGTGTCTTTGTTGACGAGAATGGACATTCTTTCGATCCTTCCAGATTAGGCTTTGATCGCTGCGACGATCTTCTTCGCCGCATCGTCAAGGTC
>DASUPM010000619.1:0-2778 GCA_036281095.1 Pseudorhizobium sp. | reverse complement strand
CGGCCGGCGGGAAGCTCGATCGGGCCGAACTGGTCGAAGAAGATGAAGGGACCGACCATCCGGCGCTCCGTTGCGGGCAGCACGCGCCGTACTGCGAAGCCGTCGCCGAGATCGCGCGTGCGCGGGAGGATTTCGTGCTGGATCAGAGTCGCGGCAGCGGGCCGGTCGTTCATGGCGGACCTCCTGTGACGGCATCAAAGAGTATCGCCGTTGGCGGCTGCCCGAAAGAATGCAACATGGCTGCGTCAGGAGAAAGGTTTCACCACAAAGTTTCCGCCGGCCGCGAGCCGCGAGGCCATGAAACGAACCCCGCGGGGCTTGCTCTCCTTTGATAGGGGTCGGGAAGGGCTGTCGCCCTCCCCGCCCTCCGAACCGTACAGGCGGTTTTCCCGCATACGGCTCTCCAGTCGGTGGTTTCCTCATCGGGGATGTCTCGCGGCGAGCCAGGCCGTGTGCAGGGCGAACAGCCCGGCTTTCGCGAAGAAGTCGTTGGGCCAGCGTTGCTGATCGTCCCGACAGCGGCCGATGCCAGGACGCTTCTCCTGCTTGCGCAGGATGGCGCGCAGCCGTCGGCGGGTGAAGCCGTCGAGCCACTTGAAGGTGTAGGGATGGGCGTGTTTGAAGTAACCGAACCAGCCGCGCAGCATCGGATTGAGGTCGGCAACGATCTGCGCCAGGCTGTTGCCTCGCGTCCGTCGCGTCTTCGCACGGATGCTGTCCTTGAAGCGGGTCAGGCTCTTCTTGCGGACCCAACGCCGCCCGGCTTCGAACCGATAGCCGAGGAAGTCGAAGCCCTCCCCCGGCTGCCGGCAGTCGCCGAGATGCGTCTTGTCTGGATGCAGACTGAGGCCGTTTTCGGCGACCCAGGCGCCGATCTCCGCCAGGGCCGCCTCGGCCTCTTCGCGGCTCTGGCACAGAACCACGAAGTCGTCCGCATAGCGCACCATCCGATGGCCGCAGGCCGCCAGATGCTCGTCGAGCGGATGCAGGTAGATGTTGGCCAGCAGCGGACTGATCACCGCACCTTGCGGCGTGCCCGCCATCGGCGTCCATCGTTCCATGTCCCGCAGGACGTCCTGCACGAGCCAGCCGCGCAGCAGGTCGAGGACGCGCCCATCGCTGATGCGCTCTTCCACCCGCTCCATCAGCCGCTCGTGCGGGATGCTGTCGAAGTAGCTCCTGAGGTCGGCATCCACCACGAAGCAGTAGCCGTCCTTGAGGAGCCGATCGACTTCGCGCAGCGCATCCCGGCACCCGCGTCCCGGCCGAAAGCCGTAGCTTGTCGGCCGGAACGTCGTCTCGAAGATCGGTTCGATCACGAGCTTCGTCGCCGTCTGCGCAATGCGATCCTTGACCGTCGGGATGCCCAGCGGCCGCGTCTTCCCATCGCCTTTCGGTATCTCCACTCGTCGGATCGGCTGCGGACGATAACTCCCGTCCCGCAGCGCCGTCGCCAGCTCGGCCAGATAGGCCTCCGCTTGTCCGGCGAACCGTTCGAGACTCTGTCCATCCACGCCCGCCGCGCCGCCGTTGGCCCGCACCTTGGTCCAGGCCGCCGCCAGCGTGGCCGGCGCACTCACCTTATCGATCAGACTGTACCACCGTCCTCCTTTGACGCCGTTGACCAGCGCCGACACCATGCGCTCCGTCCAGACCGAGGCTTCCACCCACGACCAGTCGCGGGCTTCTGCGCCTTGCTTAGCCCTCGCGGGCACTGTCGACGCTATCGTTTGCTGCGGTCCGGCTTTCACGCCTCCACCTCCCTGCCCACCCTTCCCTCGATCCGGCTTTGCTGTCCGGACCTCTCGCGGCTGTCGCCGCTACGGTACTATGCGGGCTCTGACTCCTGCCGGGCTCGCCCGAACCCGGCAGTTCTCTCCACTTCCTCCGCCTTGCCTTCCGGACATCCCATCCCCAACCACGCGATGTGCGCAGACGTCGCTTTGTCAGTCACCTCAGCGCGTCCGCTCGGCCCCGTTCCGGGCCAGGCTTCGCCATGAGTGAGCGGGCTCGCCGCTACATCACGCCGAATCGGGTTCGTCCGCCTACGGGCTGCCCGTTCGCCTCCGGTTGCTTCCCACCCCGCCTCGCGGCGACGCAGTTTCCTTCGGCTTCATGTGTCGTGACTTCACATGGTGAAGACTCCCACTTCACTGACAAAGCGTCCTCGCGGACGCACTCACCCCGACGAAAGTCGGGGCCCATAAACGCGGGCCTCTGGAATATGGGCCCCGGCTTTCGCCGGGGTGACAGCCGAGTTTGAAATCTTGATTCGGAGCGATGGAGCCCATGTCCAGCGGAGATGCCGCTGGATGGTTGTTTGGGGACGCGCGTCGGGATTTTTGCCCGGACGACAAAGCAAAGTAAGGTGATTCGCGTATCAGCTTGGCTTCACGGCGTGCCAGTTTCTTCCCACTCCTGACGGGCGGATGGTTGCTTCCTCTTCTTATCCGCGATGTCAAAAATCTGGGCCTGCCGGATCGCCGGCGCCGCCGTTTCCCTAGCTTCGACGGGTGAGTGGACAAGGTCCGGCACGGTCGCGGGCCGGCACCAGCGGTCACAGTGCCGATGGCAGCTTGCCGAGCTTCGGCGGCCATGGCGCGAGGCTCGCCGCGATAGGAACCAGTGTCGTGCTCACGCCGCCAAGCCGCTCATTCCGGTCGACCCGCGCGCCAGATTCCGTAGGATCGCCACCAGTTCGGCATGCGGCGCGGTCTGGGGATCGCTCAGCTCGTCGAGCGAATGCCTGTCCATGAGCCGGGACAGCTGAACCAGCAG
>DASUPM010000618.1:0-3216 GCA_036281095.1 Pseudorhizobium sp. | reverse complement strand
GCCGAGACCATCAATTTGGCCAGATGTTGAAGAATTGGCTTGACCAGTTTTCGGTCGCGGGTTTAACCAATAGCTGCTGGCGGGAGGGAGCCGGTCAGCGACATGTTCATCGAGCGCAGGGAGGAGGAGGCTCATGCAGACATCGAACGAAGTCGCAGACGACAGAGCCGCTGCTTCCCCGCAGGCCTCGCTGCTCCGTCTCGACGGCATCACCAAGGAATTTCCCGGCGTCCGCGCCCTCTCCGACGTCCATTTCGACCTGCGCGCGGGCGAGGTCCATGCCGTGTGCGGAGAAAACGGCGCCGGCAAGTCGACCCTGATGAAGATCGTCAGCGGCATCTACCAGCCCACGCGCGGCTCGATCGTCTACAAGGGAGAGGAGCGCCATTTCGCCTCGCCTCACGAGTCGGAAGCGGTCGGCATCGCGATCATCCATCAGGAACTCAACCTGATCCCGCATCTGTCGGTCGCCGAAAACATCTATCTGGCGCGGGAGCCGCGCCGCGGCCTGTTCGTCGATCGCAGGAAGCTGCGCGCCGACGCCAGGCGCTGCCTCGACCGCCTCGGCATCGAGATCGATCCGGACACACCGGTGCGGACCCTCTCCGTCGCACAAAGCCAGATGGTCGAAATCGCCAAGGCGCTTTCCCTGGACGCCGAAGTCCTCATCATGGACGAGCCGACCTCTTCGCTCACCGAGCAGGAGACGCGGCTCCTCTTCAAGGTCATCCGCGACCTCAAGGCGTCCGGCGTCGGCATCGTCTACATTTCCCACCGGCTGGACGAGATGAAGGAGATCGTCGATCGCGTCACGGTGCTGCGGGACGGCCAGTACGTCGCCACCGACGACTTCGCCGATACGACCGTCGATGCGATCGTCGCGCGCATGGTGGGACGCTCGCTGGAAGATAAATTTCCCGAGAGGACATCGCTGCCCTCCGAGGATATCATCTTCAGCGCCAGCAACCTCAGCCGCGCGGGCCTCTTCACCGACGTCAGCTTTTCGCTGAGGCGGGGCGAGATCCTGGGCTTTGCCGGCCTGATGGGCGCCGGACGCACCGAGGTTGCCCGCGCCATCTTCGGCGCCGATCCGCTCGACACCGGAACCGTCACGCTGCATGGCGAGACGCTGGCCATCCGCACACCACACGATGCGATCGCCGCCGGCCTCGCCTATCTTTCCGAGGACCGGAAGGCACAGGGGCTGGCGATCAAGATGCCGGTCGATGCCAACATGACGCTCGCCAACATGGGCGAGGTCTCGAACCGCTTCGGCTTCATCGATTTCGCCAGGCATGCCCAGGTGACAAGCGAGTATGTCGACCTGCTCAACATTCGCACTCCGTCCATCAAGCAGCCCGTCCGGCTTCTCTCGGGCGGCAACCAGCAGAAGATCATCATAGGCAAGTGGCTCTTCCGCAAGCCGAAGGTGATGTTCTTCGACGAACCGACCCGCGGCATCGACGTCGGTGCGAAATTCGCGATCTACCAGATCATGGACGAGCTTGCAGCACAGGGCATCGGCGTCGTGCTGATCAGTTCCGAACTCCCGGAAATCCTCGGCATGACCGACCGCGTCGCGGTGTTCCATGCCGGACGGATCACCGGCACCCTGGAGACCAGGGCCACCGACCAGGAAGAAATCATGCGATATGCCTCCGGCTACGGCCGGACGGCGCACTGAGGGCAGCGATGACGGACGTAACCGAACAGAAGACCTCACGCCTGAGCGATCGGCAGAAGGACATCATCCAGAAGTTTGCCGCGCTTGGCAGCCTTTTCGTGCTCATCATGGTGTTCTCGTTCACCAGCAGCGCCTTCTTCACGGTCAACAACGGCATGACGATCGCGCTGCAGGTCACCTCGATCGCACTTCTCGGCATCGGCGCCACCTGCGTCATCATCACCGGCGGCATCGATCTTTCGGTCGGCTCGGTGCTGGCACTGGCCGGCGTGGTGGCAGCACTCGCCGTCAAGGAATGGGGCATGCCCGTTCCGGTCGGCATGCTCGTCGGCATCCTCACCGGCTCGGTCTGCGGCTGGATCAACGGCATTCTGGTGACGAAGATGAAGCTCCCGCCCTTCATCGCGACGCTCGGCATGATGCTGATCGCCCGCGGCGTGGCGCTGCAGATCACCGGCGCCCGTGCCGTGTCCGGCCTCGGAGAATCCTTCGGCGTCCTCGGCAACGGCTCGCTCTTCCGCATCGTCAACATCGGCGAGGACGGTTTTCCGACTGTGGTCTTTCCGGGCATCCCCTATCCGGTCATCCTGATGGTGGTGATCGCCATCGCCGTTTCGATAATGCTGAACCGTTCCGTGCTCGGCCGCCATATCTATGCCGTGGGCTCCAACGCGGATGCCGCCCGCCTGTCCGGCGTCAATGTCAGCCGCGTCGTCAGCTTCACCTATGTGCTTTCCGGCACGCTCGCGGGCCTGACCGGCTGCGTGCTGATGTCGCGACTCGTGACGGCGCAGCCGAACGAAGGCGTGATGTACGAACTGGACGCCATCGCCAGCGCTGTGATCGGCGGCACGTCGTTGATCGGCGGCGTCGGCACGATCTCCGGCACCGCGATCGGCGCCTTCGTCATCGGCATCCTGCGCAATGGCCTCAACATGAACGGCGTCTCGGCCTTCACGCAGCAGATCATCATCGGCCTGGTCATTCTGGGCACGGTCTGGATCGACCAGTTGCGCAACCGCCGCTGAGGAACGGGTGCGGACCCTTATCCGCGGAATGCACGGGAAGCGAGGAGCTCCCGGATAACCGGCCGGTCAGGCCAATCGTAACTGGAGGAAAACATGAAGAAGCTTGCAACTGCCCTACTCGCATCCGCCATGGCGCTCGGCGCCTTCTCGGCCGCACAGGCCGGTGAGATCGCCGTCATCGTGAAGACCGTGAACTCCACCTTCTGGCAGAACGTCCAGAAGGGCGCCGACGCGGCCATGAAGGACGTCTCGGAACACACGATGACCTTCCAGGGTCCGGCAGCGGAATCGGCGATCGCCGACCAGGTCAATATGGTCGAGAATGCGGTCAACCGCGGCGTTGCCGGCATCGTGCTCGCACCGTCCGACCCCGACGCGCTCGTTCCGGCCGTGAAGAAGGCGTGGGAGGCCCGCATCCCGGTCGTGATCATCGACTCCATGCTGGCCGAAGGCGCGGAGCAGTACTACCAGTCCTTCCTCGCCACCGACAACAAGAAGGCCGGC
>DASUPM010000617.1:0-2944 GCA_036281095.1 Pseudorhizobium sp. | reverse complement strand
ATCCAGCGCCAGCTTTTCTTCCACCTCATCCAATATCTCGAAGGGATCCCGGCTTTCGCGGTCCATCTTGTTGATGAAGGTGATGATCGGGATGTCGCGCATGCGGCAGACTTCGAAGAGCTTCAGCGTCCGCGGCTCGATGCCCTTGGCCGCATCGATGACCATGACCGCGGCATCGACCGCCGTCAGCGTGCGATAGGTATCGTCCGCGAAATCCTCGTGGCCCGGCGTATCGAGGATGTTGAAGACATTGCCTTCGTATTCGAAGGTCATCACCGAGGTAACCACCGAAATGCCGCGCTCGCGCTCGATCTTCATCCAGTCCGAGCGGGTCTGGATGCGATCCTTCTTCGCCTTCACCTCGCCGGCGAGCTGGATCGCTCCTCCGAACAGCAGCAGCTTTTCGGTGAGCGTCGTCTTACCCGCATCGGGGTGCGCGATGATCGCGAATGTGCGGCGGCGGGAAACCGCCTCGGCGAGACTTTCGGCCATATCTGGTAAATCCTGTGAGTTGCCGCGTATCTAGCGATTTGACGGCCTTTATGCAATTGACCGGGGAAACAAAGGAGGCCGCCATGCGCGACGTCATCGGACCGACCCTGAAACTCGTAAGGCTGCCGCATGGGTCAGGACTTCCCCTGCCGTCCTACGAAACCCATGGAGCGGCCGGCATGGATCTGCGGGCCGCGATCGGCGAGAGCGAGCCCCTGACACTGAAACCCGGCGAACGCGCGCTGGTGCCTTCCGGCTTCATCTTCGAAATCCCCGACGGCTTCGAGGCACAGATCCGGCCACGCTCGGGCCTTGCCTTCAAGCACGGCATCACCTGCCTCAACACACCGGGCACGATCGACAGCGACTATCGCGGAGAGGTGAAGGTCCTGCTCATCAACCTCGGCCAGGACGATTTCACCATCACCCGCGGGATGCGGATCGCGCAGATGGTCGTCGCGCCCGTCACGCAGGTCCGGGTCGAGGAAATCGGGGAGACCAGCAGCACGGCAAGGGGCGCCGGCGGTTTCGGCTCCACGGGGGTGTGACCGCAGCCGGAAGTGCAGGTGTCATTCACCGTATTGACGAGGCTCTTGCAACCTCGCCGGTTCGGTCCTACCGATCAGGAAACGGAATAGACAACATGACCTTCGCCACGCTCCTTGCCTATAGCGGCGCCTTATTCGTCGCAGCCGCCATTCCCGGGCCCGGGATGACCGCCATCGTGGCACGGGCACTGGGGTCCGGTTTCCGCCCGACCTTCTTCATGGGGCTCGGCCTCATTCTCGGGGATCTCTGCTACCTGACCGCCGTCATTCTGGGTCTGGCGCTGGTGGCGCAGACCTTCACCACGCCGTTCCTCATCATCAAGTATCTCGGCGCGCTTTACCTGGTCTATATCGCCTGGAAGCTGTGGACGACCGGCCTGATTGCGCAGGACATCGAGGCGAAGCGTTCCACGCATGCCGGCCTTTCCTTCCTTTCCGGCCTTCTGGTGACGCTCGGCAATCCGAAGACCATGCTGTTCTACGTGGCGCTCGTGCCGACACTCATCCCGCTGGAAGAGATCGACGGGCAGGACTACGCCATCCTCGTCGCCATCACCTTCGGCGTTCTTCTGGCGGTCCTGATCCCCTACATCCTGCTTGCATCGCAGGCGCGGATGCTCCTCAAGAGACCCGCCTCGCTGAGGGCGCTCAATCGTTCCGCGGCCAGCATCCTCGCCGGCACGGCGGCCTATATCGCCGCCCGCGGCGCGTGAACAATGTTTCGCCGGCCATGACAAGACCGGCGCAAATTTTCCAACCCGACGGCGCGCGCTAGGCAAAGACGTCTGGCCGCTCCGGCGATTTCGCCCTATTGTCCTTCACCATCAGTCAGGGAGATACTCATGTCGGAAGCCAGAAAACCGGGCCGCGGCCGCGTCTATGCCTCGATCACCGAGACGATCGGCGATACCCCCATCGTACGCCTCGACAAGCTCGCCCGGGAAAAGGGCGTAAAGGCCAACCTTCTGGCCAAGCTCGAATTCTTCAACCCCATCGCATCGGTCAAGGACCGCATCGGCGTGGCCATGATCGAAAGCCTCGAAGCCCAGGGCAAGATCACGCCCGGCAAGACGACGCTCGTGGAGCCGACCTCCGGCAACACCGGCATCGCGCTTGCCTTCGCCGCCGCGGCCAAGGGCTACAAGCTCATCCTCACCATGCCTGAAACCATGTCCGTCGAGCGCCGCAAGATGCTGGCGCTGCTCGGCGCGGAACTGGTTCTGACGGAAGGACCGAAGGGCATGAAGGGGGCCATCGCCAAGGCCGAGGAACTGGTTGCCACCCTTCCCGATGCCATCATTCCGCAACAGTTCGAAAACCCGGCAAACCCGGAGATCCATCGTACGACGACCGCCGAGGAGATCTGGAACGATACCGACGGGACGGTAGACATCCTCGTGTCCGGCATCGGCACGGGCGGCACGATCACCGGGGCAGGCCAGGTGCTGAAGGGCCGCAAGCCCGACGTGAAGGTGGTCGCCGTGGAGCCCACCGACAGCCCGGTCCTTTCCGGCGGCAATCCCGGTCCCCACAAGATCCAGGGCATCGGCGCCGGCTTCGCGCCGAAGGTCCTGGATACCGGCATCTACGACGAGGTTGTCACCGTAACCAACGACGAGGCCTTCGAGACGGCCCGCCTGGTCGCGCGGCTCGAAGGCGTGCCGGTCGGCATCTCCTCCGGGGCAGCACTTGCTGCAGCGATCAAGGTCGGCAGCCGCGAGGAAAATGCCGGCAAGAACATCGTCGTCATCATTCCCTCCTTCGCCGAGCGGTATCTTTCCACCGCCCTGTTCGAAGGCCTGGGTGGCTGAAGTAGCGAGTAGCGAGTAGCGTCGGCGACGTCTTGTCCGTCGTGACAAGCAGACAAATGCGCCCCCGCAACCGCTTTTCGCGATCGCCGTTCG
>DASUPM010000616.1:0-3678 GCA_036281095.1 Pseudorhizobium sp. | reverse complement strand
GAGAAGGTATGCACGCCGCGCTGTGTCGCGCTGACGAGATCCGCAACCCCCATCACCTTGGAGCGCCCGCAGTCGTCGCAGGCGACGTAAACGCGGGTCAGCTCGACCACCAGGCGATCTGCATCGGTGTGTCCAACGAGGGCGGGTCGGGGCATGCCTTTCTCCTGTCTGTTCTCATTCCGTTCTTGTTTTCCTAGAAAGCGAATCACCCGGCGAGAGTCCAGAGGATTCTTCCTGTGCCGGTCAAAAAAGTTAACGACTCCACGGACATCAGTAATCTTACCGATATCCCCTTGCGCATCGGTAAAGTTATGGCTACGCTTTTACACATCGGTAATCGGTCGTGCACGAAGGAGCCACCATGCACAAGTCCAACAAGAAAGCCCTCCCCGCCCTCACCCGTGAGGTCTTCGCTGCCAAGCTTTCCGGCGCGATGACGAAGGACGCCCTCTATGCCGCGGGCTTTGACGACGAGATCATCAAGGCCACCGCAACCGGCGTCGAAGCCCTGACCCAGGCGATCGAGGACGGCGTGTTCAACGCCTACCTGAGCGGCGCCCGCACCGAGGAGCATTACCGCTCCCAGGGTTTCACCAAGGAAGAGCTGTCCCTCGTATCCGATCGCGTCGCCCGCCGCGTCCGCGATGCGGAACAGGTGGCGGCCTGAGCGAAGCGGGCCGTCCCCTGCGGTCCGTTTCGGTGTCCGGCGCTTACGAGGGGCGCCGGCATCCCAATCGGACGAAGGACCACATCCCATGACGAAAGAAAGTGAAACCGGTCACGCCGACCGGAAAGCGGACGCACGCGCGTCCGACAGGAAGATCCATCTCGGCTGGTTCCAGGCGAAGTATCTCTGGCCGCTCCTGCCCTTCGTCGAGTACGGGCGGGAGATCGATCCGCTCCGGTTCCTCGATGGCAACATCCTGCTGGAGCCCTGCGCCGAGGGCGGCGCCTATCTCGTTGCACTGACCGGCCACGCCACCGTGATCATTCGAGATCCGGAAGCGCAGATTGATGCGCCGGTGATGCTGGATCTGCCGGACGCCGCGTTCCACGCCGCCAAGGCGGTCGCCATGCCGGTCATGGAATATTGCGGCGAACAGTATGTTCCGCCGGCACCCGAATGGCTGCAGCCGGGACTGGTCTATGTCTATTCCGCCGGCATGCACATCTCGCCGAAGATGCGGCACCCCGTATGGGCCGAAGAGGATGACGAGTTTCAGCCCGCGCTGTTCAGCAGGGTGGCAAGCGTCCGCGACCATAACCGGGGGCTTGACTACCGCATGACGGAAGGGCGGCAGGCGAATTGGCGCCGCCTCTTGCAGGCCGCCAACCGCGCCCCGCTCGCGGAAAACTCCACTATCTACTTCAATCCGCGCGTGCCGGCGCTGTTCTCAAAGCTATGGGAAATGCTCCTAGATGAAAGTCTGGACGTAGTCGGTCAGGTCGCGCACACGCTGACGACCGGTGACAAGAGTTCCGTGGCCATCCTCCACTTCCAGAACCATCCCGACATCATCGGGCTTTGGGCCGGAATGAAGGAGATGGAGGGCGGTCCGAAGCCGATCGCGGATCATTTCCTCGCGGTCGAGACTGAGGAGAGCGGCCGATGACCGAGGAGATGAAGTACCTTCCGAGCAAATGGCAGGATGAAGTGATCCCCGCCCCGCAGGCCGACGTCAATACTTTCATTTGCCCGGCAGAAGCGGGCCAATGGGAGATGCTTCCGGTCGAGAACCGCGACGATCCGGAAGACGCGACCTTCTACCGGCAGACGCTTGAGCCCGGCACGATCATCGCCTTCGACGTTCACCGCAATTTCGGAGACTTCCAGCTCCACGTGTACGGCGACGGCACCCACCAGGTCGACGGCGACTATCCGTCCTCCGCCAACTGCTTCGTCGTCGACGGCGACATCGACACTCTGCAGGACAACCTTGAAACCCTCGTCAAGGGTGACGGCACGCAATGGGCCGAACCGCTGCAACCGGGTGATTATGACCTGCAGGTCTACTGGTGGTCCGAAAAGCCGTCGCACTTCCGCTTCACCGTCGACGAGGGCCGTGCGCGCTTCGAACCCTGCGAAGGACCGAACTGACATGACCAGCCCTGTCACCTGCATTCCCGATCAACCGGTCGAGGACGAACGGCGGATCATCACACGCCGCAGGGTCACGGCCGCCGAGTTCGGCGGGACCGCTTGGATCACGGTCAGCCTGCCGCGCATCTCCATGCATGTCGCGGCCATAGCCGAGGCCGGCCGTCAGAACATCGTATCCGGACGGAACGGGGCCGGACGCCATGGCTGACCGCACGAAGATCGAGTGGAGCGATGCGACGTGGAACCCGATCACCGGGTGCGACATCGTCTCGCCGGGCTGCACCAACTGCTATGCCATGAGGCTTGCCGGAACGCGGCTGAAGAAACACCCTTCCCGCGCCGGCCTGACCCGGAACACCAAGGCGGGGCCGGTCTGGACGGGGGCAGCCCGCTTCAACGAAAAGGCCCTGCTCGATCCGCTTCGCTGGACGCGGCCGCGGATGATCTTCGTCGTCGCACACGGCGACCTCTTCGCCGAGGCGGTCCCCGATGCATGGATCGACCAGGTCTTCGCCGTGATGGCGCTTTGCCCGCAGCACACGTTCCAGATCCTGACGAAGCGCCCGGAGCGGATGCGCGATTACCTGACCCGCGCCGCCGGTAACGGCCGCCAGGACATCCGCAATCACCTTGCATGGGAAGTCACCGGCCAGGTGATGAACCTCTGGCATCCGGACTGGCGATCGGAGAACGTCGACGGGAGGCATCGCCGCCGCGCGATCGCCGCTTTCTGCTCATGGCCCCTGCCGAATGTCTGGCTGGGCGTTTCGGTCGAGGATCAGAAGCGCGCGGATGAGCGCATCCCCCCTCTGCTTGATACGCCGGCGGCCCTGCACTGGCTCTCGGCCGAGCCGATGCTCGGCCCTCTCGATCTTGAGCCGTGGATGACATGGCCCGACAAGCTCGTCGAACTGCCGAACGGTGACTACTGGGGATGCATCGGTTGTGAGAACGCTCCGTGCGACAAATGCCCCAACCGCAGGGCGGTCTATCATTGCGAGGTCGGGCCGATGGGCGCCGATGGCGTGCCCGCCTATGTCAGCGACGAGCGACGGACCCTTGGCTGGATCGTCGCCGGCGGCGAAAGCGGACCCAGCGCCCGCCCTGCGCATCCGGACTGGTTCCGATCGCTTCGCGACCAGTGCGCAGCAGCCGGCACGCCGTTCCTCTTCAAGCAGTGGGGAAACCATCGGCCGTGTTCGGATGCGAGCGGCTTCTACATGCTCCCCTGCAGCAAGGCCGAGGCCGGCCGGCTGCTCGACGGCCAGCTGCACGACGAATTTCCGGCGCTGGCGAAATAGGAAGGTCGCAACAATGGGCAGACCAACATGGCGGCCGCACCCCGGCAGGAACGCAACGCGGCGAGATTGGATCGAGGCAATCGCCCTGCTGACCGCAGAGACCAGACTGTACCGCCAAATGACGGCGGCCGCGATTATCGGCGCCGCCATTGGCGCGCTCATCATCATCGTGACAGACGGAGGCATTCGTCGATGAAACTTACTCCTCAACAGAAGCTCAATGCGCTTGCCTACCGCTTCTATCAGGACGGCACATGGTCGCCAAAGGCAGGCGAC
>DASUPM010000615.1:0-9229 GCA_036281095.1 Pseudorhizobium sp. | reverse complement strand
AGGCCACAAGCGTTTCGGCAATGCGGCGAACCAGAGGGCGTCCGTCGAACTCGGCAAGCAGTTTGTGCGGCCCGTTCTGCCCCATCCGTCTCGCCTGCCCCGCGGCGAGAAGCAGCCCACCGACGCGGATCTCCGTCTGAGGTCGCGCGACGGTCTCTCGAGGCCGGGGGCGGCCTGAGATTTCCATCAGCAAGCCCCCGACGCCCATGCCGGTAATGTCGAAGCTGGTCGGTCGTTCCCTCGCGAGGATCCGGTTCAGCACCCAGTCGAAGCCATTCTCCCGCGGGGAGCGCGCGCAACCTGGAGCCCCCAGCACCGGAACGCTACCGATTCCTCCAAGCACCAGCAGATTTCCCGGGTCGACAGGCATGCCGACATGCTCAACCTCTCCTCCGGCGGCCAGCAGTGCGGCGGGAATGACATCGTGAGGATCGGAGACAGCCGATGCACCGAAGACGATCATCAGGTCCGGCCGGTCCGATGCAGACATCGCCCGTTCCAGCGCCCTTGCCAGTTGCGCCTCATCGTGAGGAATCCTGATCTCCTCCAAAAGCACGCTGCCCGACGGTTCCAGCCGGCGCTTCAGGTTCATCGCGGTGCGGTCCATCACCGAAGTCTTCAACGATGACAGCTCGGTCGCGATGAGCACGACCTTGTGCGGGCGGAAGGGCTTCAGGCGAAAGGCGACCTCGCTGCGCAGCAATCCCTCCGCCTTCCGGAGAGCCTCCTCCCGGACTGCTAGCGGAATGATCTTCACCGTTGCCACCATGTCGCCGGCCTGCACCGGCGCGTGGTCCGCCAGGGTTGCCAGAGTTATGGCGGGATCGATCCGGTTGAGCGCATCGATGGTTTCGCGGGAGGCGGTGAACAGCCCGTTGACGGTCGCGTGGAAGTTGACGCGGCCGGTTGCCGCCTCCGAACGGCGCATGTGCTCCAAAGGGAGGGCCGCGCCGATGAGCGTCGCAGCCTCGTCCTCCAGCACGTCGCCCGGGTCCAGCCGCAACGCCGTAACCTCCCGAATCCCCTCCGCCCGAAGAACACCGATATCTTCCGCGGCCAGCACCTTGCCCTTCGCCAATCGCCCGCCGACCAGTCGAAGGCTATGGACGAGCACGCATCCTTCCGCCTCATCAAGCCCAAAACGATCATACCGCATGCATCACCTCCCAGTGACAAGATCGCGGCGGCGGTAAGCCTGCACGATCTGCGCCAGGATGGAGACCGCAATCTCCTGCGGCGTAGCGGCCCCGATATCGAGCCCGATCGGAGCGGCGATGCGGTCAATGGCCTGCTCGCTCACACCCTGCGCGAGCAGGCGGTCCACCCGTCTTGCGTGGGTCTTGCGGCTGCCGAGGGCGCCGACATAGAAACAAGCACGATTGAGGGCCTCGACCAGCGGAAAGTCGTCGATCTTCGGATCGTGCGTCACGGCGACCAAAGCGGTATAGGCGTCGAGCGGCCGCTTCGCGAGCACCTCCTCAGGCCAATCGGCCACGAGATCGACGGCGGAAAACCGCTCCGGCGTCGCAAAAGCCGTGCGGGGATCGATGATGGTCAGGTCGAATCCCGCCACCGGCGCCATCTGCGCGAGCGCCTGGCTGATATGGACGGCGCCGATCACGACCAGACGCGGCGGCGGCAGATAGACATTGATGAAGAGGTTGCCACCGGCGACCTCGACTGCTCTCGGTTTCCCCGTCCGGAACGCGTCGGCGACCTGATCACCAAGGCTCCCGGCCACGGTCTCGCCTTCCAGGAGGACGCGGCTGCCCCCGCCATCGAGATCCGTCACCAGCACCACGGCTCCCCGTGCGCGCCGGGCAAGGTTCAGGGCATGGAGCGAGGCGGCATCCATCAGAGAAGCCTCTCGACATACACGCGGATCGTGCCGCCGCAGGAAAGCCCAACCCGCCAGGCCGTCTCGTCCGCCACACCGAACTCCAGCATCTTGGCCTTTCCGTCTGCGATAACGTCCTGCGCCTCCGCGATCACCGCTCCCTCGACGCACCCGCCGGAGACCGAACCTTCGAAGTTGCCCTGGCCGTCGATGACGAGGTGGCTGCCCGCCGGACGCGGGGCAGAGCCCCAGGTCTCGACGACGGTCGCGATGGCGACGGAACGGCCCTTGGAGCGCCAGTCCTCCGCGATCTCCAGTGGGTCAAGATCGTTCATGCGACAGCACTCCTTGAGAAGAACCGCCTCGGATCGCAGTCGGAGGAGGCGCGGGCTCCCAGCGCCGACGCAAGATCCGCAACCGATTGCAGGTTATGGACGGCGCGCAGTTCATCGACGTGAGGGAGCATGGCCTGCACACCGCGGGCTCGGGGCTCGAAACCGTCGAACCTCAAGAGCGGGTTCAGCCATATCAACCTTCGGCAGGATCTGTGCAGGCGGTCGATCTCCTTCTCCAGTCCTGCCACTCCCTCGCGCTCCAGGCCGTCCGTAATGAGGAGGACGACGGCCCCCTGCCCGAGAACCCGACGCGCCCACAAGCGATTGAAGTCTTCGAGGGCAGCGCCGATTCGCGTGCCTCCGGACCAGTCGCCGACGGCATCGGAGCAGGCGGAGACAGCTTCATCGGGGTCACGGTGCCGCATCTGCCGCGAGACGTTCGTGAGCCGGGTGCCGAAGAGAAAAGTATGAACCCGCGTGCGGCTTTCCGTCAAAGCGTGGAGAAAGTGCAGGAAGACGCGGGTATACTGGCTCATCGAACCGGAAATGTCGGCAAGTACCACCAGCGGCGGCGGCGAATGGCGGCGTTGGCGAAAGCGCGGCAGCACAAGATCGCCGCCGCTGCGCATCGCATAACGCATCGTCGCGCGAGGATCGACGCGTCCGGGAGCGGAGGAAGGACGCCATCGGCGCGTCGCCGTCTCGTCCAGCGGCATGATCAGGCGCGCGATCTCTTTCCGCGCCAAGGCGAGTTCCGCCGCGCTCATCTGGGCAAAATCCAGCCGTCGGAACTGCTCGCGCCCCGATGCGGTGAACATCGCCTCCACCTCGACCTCGGGAGCGGCTTCGTTATCCGCCGTGGGCCGATGGGCAGAGGCCAAAGCTTCTGTCACCCGATGGCGACCTGCGCGCGGCTTCATACGCTCACCGGCGGCCCGGGGCGACATCAGTGCGATCATCTTGCCTACCAGATCCCGCGATCGCCAGAACAGATCGAATGCCTCGTCAAAGACTGCCTGGTCCTCATGCCGCCGGAGGAAAACCGCCGAGAGGGCAGCGTGACATTCCTCGCGGGAGCCTATGCCGATCGCTTCCATGGCGGCAATGGCGTCCGCAGTCGCGCCTGGACCCGTGCCGATGCCGGACCGGCGCAGGAGCCTGGAGAAATGGATCAGGTTTTCCGCAAGCCTCCCGTCGCCGGAAGGCGGGGTTGTCTGGGGAGCACGGGAATCCTGCTTCAGCATCGCCCTATCCCGCAGCCGGAAGTTCGGCCGTCACCTCGGCGAGCAGACGGCTCCCCTCCCCGCCCTGTATCCGTCCGATGTCGTCCTGGTATTTGAGCAGGGTGCCGAGCGTGTCCGTGATCGTTTCGGGATCGAGCGCGATCCTGTCCAGTTCCGTCAGCGCCGTCGCCCAGTCGATCGTCTCCGCCACGCCGGGATTCTTGAAGAGGTCGAGCGTTCTAAGCTTCTGCACATAGGCCACCACCTGCTCCGACAGCCTGCCGGCGCATCCCGGAACCTTGCGGCGGATGATCTCCAGTTCCTGCTCCGCGTTCGGGTAATCGACCCAGTGGTAGAGACAGCGGCGTTTCAGGGCATCGTGGATCTCGCGCGTCCTGTTGGTCGTGATCACCACGATGGGCGGTTCGGCGGCCTTGATCGTTCCCAATTCGGGAATGGTCACCTGGAAGTCCGAGAGGATCTCCAGCAGAAATGCCTCGAAGGCCTCGTCCGTCCGGTCCAGTTCGTCGATGAGGAAAACCGGTGCCGCTGCTCCCGCCTCTCCGAGTGCCTGCAGGACCGGCCTTCGTATCAGATGGCGCTCGGAAAATATGTCGCCTTCCAGCCGCTCGCGATCCTTCACACCCGCCGCCTCGAGAAGCCGTATCTCCAGCATCTGGGCGGGGTAGTTCCACTCGTAGACGGCCGAGGAAATATCGAGCCCTTCATAGCACTGAAGCCGGATCAGGGGCCGCCCCAGAGCCTTTGCCAGGGTTTTCGCGATCTCCGTCTTGCCCACGCCCGCTTCGCCTTCGAGAAAGAGGGGGCGCCTCATGCGCAGCGCAAGGAAGATCACCGTCGCCAGCCGCCTGTCAGCCAGGTAGTCCTGGTTCTCCAGAAGCTCGAGCGTTTCATCGATCGACGCGGGGATGGCTGCTGCTCTGATATCCGTCATGGCGGCTCCTCGCCATCAATCTAGAGCGTGCGGAAATTCCGGTCCAGATAGATGAGCGCCGGATCCTGCGCACCGAAGTGCATTCCCACTACTTCGCCGAAGAGGACGAAATGGGTCGAAACGGGCTTTATGTCGCTCACCCGGCAGTCGAAAGCGACAACGGCGTCCGAGAGCACCGGAGCGCCCGTCGCGATGGTCTGCCAGTCTCCGGTAGAAAACCGCTCGCCGGAACTCACGCCGCCGAGGCCTGCAAATCCCACCGCAAGCGACTGATGATGTGCGGCCAGAGAGTTGAGAGCGAAGAACCCGCTTCTCAGAAAGATCTCGTTGTTCGGATTGCTGCGGTTCAAACAAACGAGCAGGCTCGGGGGATTATCGGAGACCGAGCATGCAGCGGTGACCGTCACACCCCGTTTCACGCCGCCATGCTCGGTGGTCACCACCTGCACATGACCCGCATAACGTGCCATCCCGTTGCGATAGGCCACGGGGTCGACCTGCTGCTGCTCCGCCACACACATCTCCGTAGAAGGCTGATCCTCTCCGTCATCCCCGATATGGAGGGATCGCTTCTGCTTGTCTACGCCTCCTCAGCAATTTTGGATGGCGGTGGCTACCCGCGATTCTCTTTGACGGCTGCGGAGAGGCGGCTAAATGTGGGGCAAAGGAGAAAGCCGACCATGACACGCAGCTGGCTCATCGCCACATCGCTTGCTCTCAAGGCCATTGCTTTGCCGGTTGCGGCAAGCGCGGCAACGATCGGCGTCGTGGCACCGACAAGCGGACCTTACGCGATCCTCGGCAGCCAGGTGCTGGCCGGCGCAAGGGCGGCGGCGGAGAAGACCGGCGACCGGCTGGTGGAGATTGAGGAAACCTGCGAGCCGGATGACGCCGCCTCTGTCGCCGAAGTCCTCGTCGCGGCAAAGGTTTCGGCCGCTGTCGGTTTTCTTTGCGGCGAAACCCTGAGTGGAGTCCTGCCAGGGCTAGCTGCGGCGGGCGTGCCTGTCATAACTCTCTCCGTGCGCTCGGATATCCTCATGGAGGAGGCCGCGCGGGAGAAGTGGCCGCTCTTCCAGCTATCGCCAGGCGACGACGACGAAGCGGAGCGGATCAGCGAAGTCATCCTGAACCGATGGAAGGCGCAGCCCGTGGCGTTGATAGAGGACGGCACGATCTATGGTCGCGAACTTGCCAGCGCTATCCGCAGGGGGATCGAGGGCGGTGGCCTGACCCCCGTCTTCGTCGATACCTACCGCCCCGGTCAGGAACAGCAGGTGGCGCTCGTGCGGCGCCTTCTGAAAGCCGGTGCCAGCCACGTCTTCATCGGCGGCGACCGCAACGATGCGGCTATCATTGCCCGGGATGCCGCCGCGGAGGACATGTCCCTGCAGATCCTCGGAGGGGACACGATGCGTGCGGCCGATCGCCCGGTCCCTCTTCGCGAAGGGACCATGGCGGTGGCCGTTCCGGACTACGCTGCCCTTCCTTCCGCATCGGAGGCGAACGGCGCTTTGCGCGCGAGAGGGGTTGAACCGGAGGGATATGCCCTGCCCGCCTATGCAGCGGTGCAGGTCGTCAGCCAAGGCATGTCTATTGCAGCCTCCGCCCCCCTGCAGGAGGCGCTGGTCTCGGCGCGGTTCCAGACTGCGATCGGGCCCGTCGCCTTCGAGAAGAGTGGCGCGCTGGCCGGCAATCCGCTCGTTCTTCAGGAATGGCGCGGCGGCCGCTTCGTGCCGCTCGATGTGTCTGCCGAATGATTGTCCGCTCGGCCGCGGAGTGCTACAGCCCCGTCACGACGCCCCGGAGATCACACCCCATGACGCTGCCCATTCGCATTGCTCCTTCCATCCTCGCCGCCGACTTCTCCAAGCTCGGACAGGAAGTGCGGGATGTAACGGAGGCGGGAGCGGACTGGATACACCTCGACGTCATGGACGGTCATTTCGTGCCGAACATCTCCTATGGTCCGGACGTCATCAAGGCGCTCCGCCGGCACACGGACGCCTTCTTCGACTGCCACCTGATGATCGCACCCGCCGATCCCTATCTCGAAGCCTTCGCAAAGGCCGGCTGCGACGGCATCACGGTTCACGCGGAATCGGGTCCTCACCTGCACCGGTCGCTGCAGACGATTCGCGGCCTTGGCAAAAAGGTCGGCGTCACGCTCAATCCCGCCACGCCGCTCTCGGTGATCGAGAACGTGCTCGACGACATCGATCTGATCCTCATCATGAGCGTCAATCCGGGCTTCGGCGGGCAGAAATTCATTCCTGCGATGAACGAAAAGATTCGCTCCGCCAAGACGATGATCGGCGACCGTCCGATCGAGCTCGAGGTCGACGGAGGCATCACGCCGGAGACTATCGGCGCGGCTACCGCCGCCGGTGCCAATGTCTTCGTGGCCGGATCTGCCGTCTTCCAGGGCGACAGCGTGGACAGCTACCGCGATCGCATAGCCGCCCTTCGTGCGGCGGCTGTCGGAGCCTGAACCCCTGGCCGTTGAGCTTTCCACCGCTTCTTGTTAAAGCGGCCCCAACTCCTTGTACCGATGGAAGGCTCCGCCCATGATCCCCCGTTATTCGCGGCCCGAGATGGTTTCAATCTGGTCGCCGGAAACCAAGTTCCGAATCTGGTTCGAAATCGAAGCCCACGCCTGCGACGCCCTCGCCGCCATCGGCGTCATTCCGAAATCCGCCGCGGAAACCATCTGGGAAAAGGGCGGCGCGGCGACATTCGACGTCGCCCGCATCGACGAAATCGAGGCCGTGACCAAGCATGACGTCATCGCCTTCCTGACCCATCTGGCGGAGTTCGTCGGTCCCGACAGCCGCTTCGTGCATCAGGGGATGACATCGTCCGACGTCCTGGACACCTGCTTCAACGTGCAGCTCGTGCGGGCGACGGACCTGCTATTGGCAGACATGGACAAGCTGCTCGACGCGCTGAAGCGCCGCGCCGTCGAGCACAAGGATACCGTCACCATCGGGCGCAGCCACGGCATCCATGCCGAGCCGACGACCTTCGGCATCAAGCTCGCGCTAGCCTATGCCGAGTTTGATCGCAACAAGACCCGCCTGATGGCAGCGCGTGAGGAAATTGCGACCTGCGCCATCTCCGGAGCGGTCGGCACCTTCGCCAACATCGACCCGCGCGTCGAGGAGCATGTGGCGGCGGCGCTCGGGCTGAAGGCCGAGCCTGTTTCGACGCAGGTCATCCCCCGCGACCGGCACGCCATGTATTTCGCCACGCTGGCCGTCATCGCCTCCTCGGTCGAGCGTCTGGCGACGGAAATCCGCCACCTGCAGCGGACCGAGGTCCTGGAGGCAGAGGAGTATTTTTCTCCCGGCCAGAAGGGCTCGTCCGCCATGCCGCACAAGCGCAATCCGGTTCTGACCGAAAACCTGACGGGTCTTGCCCGCATGGTCCGCTCCTATGCCATGCCGGCAATGGAAAACGTGGCGCTCTGGCACGAGCGCGACATCTCGCACTCCTCGGTCGAACGGATGATCGGGCCTGATGCGACGATCACGCTCGACTTCGCCCTTGCCCGGCTGACCGGCGTGATCGACAAGCTGCTCGTCTACCCGGACAACATGACGAAGAACATGAACAAGTTCCGTGGGCTCGTTCACAGCCAGCGCGTGCTTCTGGCGCTGACCCAGGCCGGCGTCTCGCGCGAGGACGCCTATCGTCTGGTCCAGCGGAACGCGATGAAGGTGTGGGAAGAGGGCAAGGACTTTCTGGAAGAGCTGCTTGCGGACGAAGAGGTCCGCGCCGCGCTTTCCGAGGAGGAAATCCGCGAGAAATTCGATCTGGCCTATCACACCAAGCACGTGGACACGATTTTCAAGCGCGTCTTCGGCTGATCGACGGTCAGATTGTCAACGCCAAGGCGCCGCGGCCATCTCCGCGGCGCCTTTTTTTTTGCGACGGCCGCTCACCGTCCGACAAGCCGGCGGTAGAGGTGCCAGGTCGAGTGGCCAAGGATCGGCATCACCACCACAAGGCCTGCAAAGATCGGGATCGTTCCGATCACCAGCAGCGCGGCGACGATCAGCCCCCAGAGGGCAACGGGCACCGGATTGGCCATGGTGGCACGAATGCTCGCTTCCACGGCCGCTCCTGCGCCGATGTCCCGGTCAAGCAGCAGGGGAAACGTGACGACCGTCGTTGCCAGCACGACGACGGCGAAGACCAGTCCGGCGAGATTGCCCCACAGGATCACCGCCCATCCCTCCTCCGTCGTCAGCACTGCGGAGAGGAGGGATGTGACGGAGGTGTGGGCGACATCGCCGAAATGGGCGGTGTAGATTGCTTGCGCGACCAACAGCCATGCGACGAAGAGCGCGAGCAGCATCGCGCCGACGGCCAGGATCGACGGAAGCGCGGGGGAGTTCAGGACGCCCAGCGCATGGCGCCAGGAATCGTCTTCTCCCCTTTCCCGCCTTCGGCTCATTTCGTAGAGGCCGAGAGCTGCCAGCGGCCCAAGCAGGGCGAAGCCGGACATTAGCGGATAGAGCAATGGCACGAGGTCCGCGCCTGTGCTCCAGACGGCGAGGACCACTCCCACAACCGGATAGATCAAGCACACAAATGCATAGTGCGACGGCCGCCTGTTGAAGTCGGAAATCCCGAGCCTCAATGCATTGAATACGTCGGCTATTTCTATTTTTCGGACAACGGGACGGACGAGATGAGCGTCCGAACCAGCGATGACGTGAAATCCAGCCATGGCATTCTCTCCTTATCGGCAGACTGCGATGCAAGGACGCGAGAACAGAAACCGCAACGCAGCAGCGGTGGATGCCTGGGACGGAGGCTGCAATTCGGCAGCATAGATCATGGGCGCAGCGTGCGGCTCTAGAAAGCGATCACCGTC
>DASUPM010000614.1:0-2397 GCA_036281095.1 Pseudorhizobium sp. | reverse complement strand
CATAATACAGCATCTCCACGTCCGGCGGATTATGCCCATCGGCACGCGCAATCAGCACACCCTCCTTGCAGCCGAAGGCGACGACGCCGGCGGAACTGGCTTCTCCGTGGAGTCCGGTGCAGGTAGACACGTCGCCGACCTGCTTGCCCGTCTCATCAAGCACCTTGAGGCCGAGACGGGGCGGCAGTTCGCCCTCCTTCACCTTTCCCGCCAGGTTGGGTTCGGACACCAGCATGTAGTCTCCCATGGGCACCGCCACGCCATGATGCGGGGCCGTGGCCTTGACTGCTTGGTATCCGCTATTTCCCTCCAGAAGCGCGTGCTCATCGAACACCCGGGCCTCACCCTCGACGTCGAAGAATTGCAGCATTTCTGCGCCGTGCGGCACCGCATGGACGGGCCGCCTGCCGTCGAGACGAACAAGCGAAGCCGGCTCCTGCAGTTCGACGTCCCGATGTTCCCCGTGATCGGTGAACGTCACTCCTGTCTTGATGACATCCACTGCGTCGGCGTCCATCTGAACCGCAAAGAGCGTCTCGCCGCTCTCGCTTGAAACAAGATGCGTCACGTATCCCCGCAGCGGAAACTCCGCGATCTTGTCTCCATTCCCGGCGTTGACCACCGTCAGCTTGGCGTCCTGCTGATCGCCGATGAACAACCGCCATGCCTCCACGTCATCGGCAAGCGCCGGTGTGAAGCTTCCCGCGAGAAGGCTGGACGAGACAACAAGGGTAGGTAAGCGCAAAGGCATTCTTTCGTCTCCAAGTAATGTAATATCATTACGATTACTGGAGGCGAAGTTGCTTGTCCATAGGGTTGGAGCGAAATCGGAGGGCTGAAGCTCGTCTCAACGGAAAGGTGCCAACACGCCTTCCTTCCTGCCCCGCCTCCGAGCCAAGCTTGGCGGGCAGCACGGCTTGGAGCGGGCGGTTTGGTGCGAGAGCTCGTTTGGTGGCAGTTCAGGCGGAGGCGAAGATGTCGTTAAGCGCAAGGTTCTCCCTGCGCTTACGCCTCATCTCGGATCACCGTGGCTGTCCCCCGTCCTCACATAGGGCAGGACGAACATGTAGAGCCCCGTGAACAGGAGCAGAAAAAGCGGAAGGAGCGGGGAATAGACGATCCAGGCTGGAGGCTCGCCCCACGCCATGCCTATGAAATTTGCAGCAACGGTGGCGGTGAAGATGATCGACAGCCAGCGGTGGACCTGTCGGATCCATTTGTTCCAGTTCAATCTGACCTCCCTCGAATAGGCGCTACGATCGGTTGCCGGCCTCGTTTGGCATTGTGGAGGCAGTCAGCCGATTCGTTCCAGGACCCGCTCCATCGCCTCGATGAATCTCGGCCAGCCGGCGCGGGCACCGTTGAAATATGGCCGCTGATCCGGCCGGAAGCCCGACTGCTCCATGCGGATACGGGTTCCCGCGCCGGTTGGGACAAGCGTCCAGGTGACGAGGCTCGTCAGATCCTTGGTATCCCACGTGTAGGACAGGGTTCTGTTGGGTTCTATGGTCCGAACCTCACAGTCGACGCCGCCCCAGTCAGCACTGAATTTGAAACGCTGCCCGCTCGCGGGCACGAAATCGTTCTTCATCAGCCATTCCTCGATCAGATGCGGTTGCGTCAGGGCCCTCCAGATCTTTTCGGGCGGGTGAGGCACATCCCGTTCCACGACGACGGAAAGGATTTCAGTCAAGGCATCGTTCATTGATCCATCCTCTTGAGCAGGTCTTCCAGATCATCGAACCGGCTCTGCCAGAACCCCGCCATCTGCGAGGTCCAATCGTTCAGCGGCGCGAGCGCGTCGATCTGTGCACGATAGTGGGTGTGTCTTCCTTCATGGCGATCGCGCACGAGCCCCGCCTGCTTCAAGACCACAAGATGCTTCGAGACTGCCGGCTGGGAAACTCCGGCCCGTGCCGTCAGGAGCGCGACCGTCTGCTCTCCCTCGCGGCACAGATGCTCGAAGATCCCCCGTCTGGTCGGATCGGCAAGCGTTCTGAAAAGGACATCATGGGACTGCGGCATGACAGATAACTCACGAGCTATGAGAAATCCATAACTAGTGAGCTATGTATAAGTCAAGGGGCGGTCTGGAATTTCGTTAAGACAATCGGTTGCCGGCTATCCACCTGCTCATCACTTCCACAAGGCGATCCGGCGCCTCGAGGGGAATCATGTGGCCGGTTCCCTCGATGACGACGAAATCCGAACCGGCGATTCCCTCATGCAGCTCCCGCGCCTCCGCCTGCGAACGCAGCTTGTCCCGATCGCCGGCAACCACCAGCGTCGGGCACCGTATCGCATAGAGTTCATCCCGTTCATCTCGCCGCTCGAGAAGAGACTGCCGACGGAAAACGCCACCACCAAGACGCTGGCTCATCGACTGGATTGAGGCAA
>DASUPM010000613.1:0-7805 GCA_036281095.1 Pseudorhizobium sp. | reverse complement strand
TAGTGATAGAGCGCAGCGAAGGAGTTTTCCCCTTGGGCGAAGCGCCATTCCTGGTGCTGATCGATCTGGTGGTCGGCGATAGCAGCGAATTCGGTCGGTATTTCAAGGCCGTGATCGCGCATGCAGACCGCCATCTGCGGCAGGCAGTGGACGCGGCGGCCATACCAGCCCTTGCCCCAGATGAGGCGAGCGACGGCCGACAGTTCCAGCGAACGGCCGGCGCACAGCGTGTGCTCGTAGGAGCGGCCTTGGGCCGCCGTGACCATGCCGTGATGGGCCGAGCGGGCGATGACTTCGCAGAGGCGGACGATACCGGCCTTCGCGCGGTCGGCAACATCCTTGTCCGGCGAAAGCGCGGCGAGTGCGGTAAGGCCCTTCAGGTCGATGGGGAAGTAAGGTGCGGAATTGAACTCCGCCATTTCCCACTTCTCGAAATGGTCGAGCCATGCACGCACCCGCTCCGCGCCGACCTTCGCCTGCTCCGAGCCTTTACGGCCGGAACGGACGAAGGTGGCGTCCGGGAGGAGACTGCCGGCAAGATAGGCGGACGTGTGGAAGAGGAGCGCGTGGTTTTCGGAGAAATACCACTGCACGTCATTGCCGGGCTCATCCATCCAGTAACGGTAGTTAAGAATGGCGCCGTCAATACGCGCACGGGTGCTTTCGTTGATGTCCGTGCCCCAGACGGTGCGTGACCAGATGAGCGGCACGAGCGAAAAGTCCGCGCAATCGTGGCAGTCCTCGATCGAGGGCAGGATCTCCTCGATCATCGCGTCCGTATCGGCGCCGGCGCGACCGCTGGCAAGCCGGGCGAAGGCGCGCACGGTATCCCGTTCCGAATATTCGGAGACCTCGTCCAGGGTTTCGCGGATGCGGTCCGCGAGGGTCGCGGGCGCCTGACCCTGGCGGGCGGCATGGCAGATTTCGACCCCGACGGAGCGGGAGGCGACGAAGCCGCCCGCATTCAGCGTCACCCGCAGATGGCGGAAATCAGCCGGCGCCCTTTCGGACGGTCCGACATTCAGGCTCCTCGAGCCGGCCGGCAGCGCGAAGTCGAAATCGAAACGCTCGCGCGACATGAAATCGCCTTCGATCGCGACATTGACGTCGACCTCGATCGGCAGCGGCTCGGCAAAGAGAACAGTGATGTCGCCGCCGATATAATGCTGGCGGTCGAGATGCATGCCTTCGAGCGCGCTTTCGAGGCTTTCCGCGACATGACCCGCCACCGGAACCGGGATGGCGACCCTAGCCGCCGGGCCGGACAGGTAATCGAACTGGTAGAAATAGCGGGCGTCGCGTTCGGCCAGATCGTCGAAGAAGAGCGTGATCTCATTGAGCCCCGCCCTCAAGGGCAGGTCGAATTCCTGCTTGGCTTCCAGATTGCGGCTATAGGGCGCCATCCAGCCGATTTCGGCATCGTTCAGCCAGAGCGCTGCGCCGCCGCAGGTGCCGAGGCGGATCTTCGCCGTGCCGGCGCGTTCCGCCTCGATATAGGTGCGGGACCAGGTGGCGAGCCGGGTCGGGCGGAACCAGAAGCCGGAAAGATCGAGACGGGGCGAACCGAAGGGCAGCCACCAGCGGGCGGCCTCGAACTCGCCTCGCACGTCGGGACGTTTTCCGCGATAGGTTTCGGCGAAGATGGTGCGGCAGGGATATTCGTGCGGGATGAAGTTCTTCACCTTGGTGAGGAAGAAGAACGGGTCCATCTCGCCCTTCATCGGCGCATCGGCCACATCGAACCGTTCCTGCGCCGTGCGGCCAAGCTGCCAGTACCGGACGGCCTCGCCCGGCTTCAGGGTCTTCCGCATCCAATTCGCTTCAGGGTTCATCTCAGTGTCATCTCAATTCGCTGAGCGCGACGGGCGCCACGTCGTTGTATTCCTGGTTCTCGCCGGTCATGCCCCAGACGAAGGCATACTGGCCGGTGCCGGCCCCCATATGGATGGACCAGGCGGGCGAGAGCACCGCGTCGAGGTTTTTCAGCATGAGGTGGCGCGTTTCTTCGGGACGCCCCATCAGGTGGATGACCCGCTCCTCGTCCGGCAGATCGAAATAGCAATAGGCCTCCATGCGACGCTCATGGAGATGCGGCGGCATGGTGTTCCAGATGCTTCCCTCGGCAAGATCGGTGATACCCATCAGGAGCAGGCAGGACGGCGCGACTTCCGGGTGGATGTACATACGCAGATTGCGGAGATTGGCGCGCCTGGCCTCGCCGAAGGTCAGCATCCTGGATTCCGACCGCTTGATGAGGCGGTGCGGGATATCGGCGCCGGCCGGCACGGAGTTCATATAGAAGCGGGCGGGCCTTTCCGGTTCCGAACTGGACACGGTGATCTCCCTGGCACCGCGGCCGACATAGAGGACGTCCCGGTTCTCCAGCGTGAAGCTTTGGCCATCCACCGTAATCGTGCCTGTGCCGCCGAGATTGGCAATGCCCATCTCACGAGCCGAGAGCAGGTGAGGCGTGCCTATGTCCTCGCCGGAGCCGAAGGCCAGGGTCGAGGAGGTTGGAACAGCGCCGCCGAGGATCAAGCGGTCGACATGGGTATAGGTGAAATTGATTTTTCCATCCTCGAAGAGGTCTTCGATCAGGAATTCGGCGCGCAGGCGGCCCGTATCATAGGCCTTGATGTCCTCGGGGCCTGCCCCGTAAAGCACTTTCATCGTCATGCCGCTTCAACTCCCGCTTCCACGTGGCGAAGGGCCTCGGAGAGGCACAGAATGGAAAGCGCCTGGCCATAGCCCGTCGGCTGGATCGGAATATCTTTGTAGAATTGCAGGTCGTGGCCCATGCGGGTGCCGTATGAGACATTCAGCACCGTTCCGGTTTCGTCGATATTGTTGATGACCGCTTCCACGGCTCTGAGACCGGCGACGCGGGTTTCATGAGTACCGATGCCAAGGCGGTAGCCCTTCAGCAGGCCGTAGCCAAACCCCGCTGTGGCTGAAATTTCCTCGTAGGAGGTCGGGTCATCCAACAGGGTGCGCCAGGCGCCGGAGGCCGTCTGCAATGGCAGAAGCGCAATGATCTGCGCAATCAAGACGTTCGTAAGGTAGTCCTTTACAGCGGTCGGCAGTTCGGCGAGGTCGAAGAGATCGAGAATTCCCGCAGTAATCCAGGCATTGCCGCGCGCCCAGCGGGCCTCGGCGAAGTTGTGGTGGCCCTGGAAGGTCCAGCCGTGAAACCAGAGCCCCGTCTTTTTGTCCGCGAGATAACGAGTATGGACAAGAAATTGTCTTGCGGCCTCGTCCACAAGCTCCTTCCGGCCGCTCGCCTCTCCGTATGAGGCGAGGAAGAGGGCGACCATGTAGAGTGTATCGTCCCACAGTTCGTCATCGTTGACCCTGTCGGACACGTGGTGCTCGAATGCCGCTTCGTTCGTGCGCCCCATCTCGCCCAATACTCGATCGGCCCAGGTGTCGAGGATCGGCTGCCAGCGTGGATCGCCAGTTTCCTTCCAGAGCACGGAGAGACCGAGCATCGGCGCGGTGGTGTTGACGTTCAGAGCGGGCAGGCCTGCCTCGATGCGGGACGCATACCAATTCTCGACCAGAACCTTGAGATCGTCCCGCCCCGTGAACTGCCAGAGGCGGATCAAACCGTAGATACCGACGCCCTGCGGCCATTCCCAACTGTCGAAGGAAATGTAGTCGCCAGCGGTTCCGTCGAGATTTGGCTCGTTGAAGCGTCCCTCATGACGCAAGCCGGTCATCCCGACCACGAGCAGGTCAAGCTTCTGGCGAATATCGGCCGCCGACAACTGCATCTACTTCCTCTCCGCTCGGCTTATAGCCGGACCGAACGCCCCTCCGAGCGATTGGGCAGATGTAACCATCGTAAAATTTATTGCGCAATCTGAAAATTTTTTGCATCTTGTAACGAGGGAGACGGCCTCATGGATGCAACCGGTGGGAAACGGCAAAAGAAGCCGCGGCGCGTGCGGTTGGAAGACATTGCGCTCAAGGTCGGCGTTTCCCTCAGCACCGTGTCCAGGGCCCTCTCAGGCGAAAAAGGGGTTCGCGAGGACGTAAGACTGCGCATCCTGGAGGCTGCCAAGACGGCCAACTATGCGCTTCCCAACCCAGTCCCCGGAACCAAGGTTATTCTGGCCGCCTCCAGCGCCGCCATGATTGATTATGTGCGAAACCAGTTCACACTCTACGTCCTCGAAGGCATCCGTGACCGGGCACAGGCGCTTGGCATGGAGATGATCACGCGCCCGATTGCCAACGAAGCGGAGGAGCGGGCTGTTCTTGACGAGGCGCGGGAAGATCCGGCGGTGGCGGGTCTCCTCTTCCTCACGGTCGATGACGAGCGCATGCTCGCAGCGACGCGGAACGTCGGCAAGCCTGTCGTTCTCGTCAATGGCGATGATCCCCTGATGCGGCTCTCAAGTGTCACTCCATGCAACCGCTCCGCTGCGCGCGTCGCCACGGACTATCTGCTCGAAAAAGGTCATGAGCGCATCCTGTTCCTGATGCGGCCGGGGCGGCGGACCATCGTTCGACGGCGGGAAGGATGGCAGGACGCGCTGGCACATCGTGGGCTACCCCCACCGGGCGACCTGATAGTGGCGGTGGATGACTGGCTTCCGGAACTGGCCGAGCAGGCTATTGCCGAAAGGATAGCGAGGCACGGCCTCGACTTTACGGCGGTCCTCGCGGCCGGTGAAAGTCTTGCGGTCGGGGCCATGCGAGCGCTCCAACGTGCCGGATATTCCGTCCCGGGCGATGTTTCCGTGATGGGAATGGACGATCTGCCTCAGGCGGCCTTCCTCAATCCGCCGCTGACGACCGTACATATTCCCGCCAGGGAAATCGGCACGGCAGGCGTGGATCTCCTCCGCGACATCTGTTCCGGCACGCCAAGCTTGCCTCGCCGAATCGAACTCGCCTGTCACATCGTCGAGCGGCAATCGGTGGGTCCGCGAAGATCGAAATAGATGCCAACGGAAGTAATCGCGGGGACCGCCTCTTGGCGACGCGAGCCAGTCAGCTCAATCGGGCGGTGGCGCATTTACCCTGAAGGGCATCCCAAAGCGCCCTGAGGACGCGACGCCCCTCCTTGCGCCGCAGGCAGCCGTCGCCATCGTAGAAGAACATGAGGCGCCGGCGTGCGAAGGTATGCGCCAGCCAGAGCGTGAACGACACGCCGACTGCCCAGCCCATCAGCGTGTCGCTCGGCCAGTGGGCACCGACCAGCTGACGGGAAAGGCAGATCAGCACTCCGACGGGAATGAAAACGCTGCGGAGCCTCGGGAAAGAAAGAGCCAGAGACATTGCCATGGCGCCAGCCGTGGCTGAATGTCCGGAGGGGAAGGCCGCGAAATCGGAATCGAAGGTGAAGGGCTGAAAGTGGAGATGGGCAGGAATGTCCAGGGTGCCCGGTCGCGCCCGCCCAATGATGTTCTTCAGGAGCCAGGCGGCAAGGCCACCCCCGGCCACCGCCAGAAAGATGAATGCCGCAGTTGCCGTGACGGCATTGGCGCCAACGGCTATCCGTCGGCGCAGTCCCTTTGGAGGGATGAATGCTGCCAGAATAAGCAGCACCCCCGTCGTCACGAGGATCTCGACTCCCTCTCCAAGATCGGTGATGAACCGCGCCGCTCCCCGCAACTCGCGCGGAAACTCCCGCATCCATAGTCCGAGCGCGCTGTCCGCCTGCCACATGATCAGCAGCGACAGGGTAAAATAGATCACAAGGATTGTGTGAGACCGCTCGAACGGCACGCCGTTCGCCGGAGACCTCACGGTCGGCTGAGCGAACAAGCGCTCAAGACCATTGGCCACGCGCATCCTGCCTGCAGCTAAGTCACCGACCATCACATCCTCCCGCAAAGGCGTGACCTTGATAGAAGCAATCAAGAGAGCAGGCAATATCGTCGCAGACCATGGCAACGGCTCCCAGGCATCAATCTGTCGGGACGTTCTCCCGCAGTTCGGCGAGCCAGAGCTTGGAGCTTCCGTCGGACGGCGCACGCCAGTCTCCTCTGGGCGAGAGGGATCCGCCTGAGGAGATCTTCGGGCCGTTCGGCAGTGTCGATCGTTTGAACTGGTTGGCGAAGAACCGCCGCAGGAACACTTCCAGCCAGTGCCGGATGTCCGACAGAGGGTAGGCTCGCTGCTGATCCTCGGGAATGTCCGTGGGCCAGGCGCCGCTTCCGGCATCCTTCCAGGCGTTGTAAGCCAGGAAAGCGATCTTCGACGGTCGATATCCGTAGCGGGTGAGGTAGAAGAGGTTGAAATCCTGCAGTGCGTAAGGACCTACGATGTCCTGCGTCGACTGGAGTACGCCCTTTTCGCCCGGAGGCACCAGTTCAGGCGAAATCTCGGTAGCAAGAATTGCTTCCAGGACATCCGCGGTTTCCCTGCTCACGTCGCCGGAGCGGGCGACGAAGCGAATGAGGTGCTGGATCAGTGTCTTCGACACCGAAGCATTGACGTTGTAGTGGGACATGTGGTCGCCGACGCCGAAGGTACACCAGCCAAGCCCCAGTTCGGAAAGATCGCCGGTACCGACAACCAGGCCGCCGACCTGGTTTGCCAGGCGGAAGAGGTAGTCCGTTCGCAGGCCCGCCTGAACGTTCTCGAAGGTCACGTCGTAGACGGGTTCTCCGGCGCTGAACGGGTGCCCCAGGTCGGCGAGCATCTGTCGCGCCGCCGGACGGATGTCGATTTCTTCGCCCGTCACGCCGAGACTGTTGATCAACGTCCAGGCATTGCTTTTCGTATTGTCGGATGTGGCAAAGCCCGGCAGCGTATAGGCGCGGATGTTCTTCCTGTCCTGCCCTATCATGTCCATGGCACGTGCCGCCACGATCAGCGCCTGCGTCGAATCCAGCCCTCCGGAGACCCCGATAACAGGATGCTTGACACCGGTCGCCGCCAATCGCTTGGCAAGACCCTGCACCTGAATGTTGTAGGCCTCGTAGCAGTCTTCACGCAGGCGTGCCGGATTGGACGGAACATAGGGAAAGCGCTCGATCTGTCTGCGGAGCGCGACTGACTCCCGCGGACGGTCGAGCGTAAAGTTCACCATGCGGTAGACATGGCCGCCCGGAAGCTCGTGCTTCGCGCAGTCGCCGAAAGTGTTGAGGCGCATGCGCTCCTGGCGCAACCGCCCCAGATCGATGTCTGCGGTAACGAACGTGCCTTCCGTGAGGAACCGCGGCGTTTCAGCCAGCAAGTCTCCATATTCGAAGATGGCTGCATGACCGTCCCAGGCGAGATCGGTGGTGGATTCTCCCGGACCGGCTGCGGAATAGGCGTAAGCCGCGACCGTCCGCGCGGACTGACTGGCGCACAGCATGCGCCGCGTTTCCGCCTTGCCGATCGTGATGTTGCTGGCGGACAAATTGAGAAGCAGTTCTGCGCCCGCCATGGCCGCGCGTGTAGAGGGGGGTAGCGGCACCCAGAAGTCTTCGCAGATCTCCACATGAAACGTCATCGGCACCGTACCCTCCGCCCGGAACAGGAGATCGGTGCCGAAGGGTGCAGTCTGGCCGGCGACGGATATCGATGCTCCAGCCACTCCCGTACCGGGAGAGAAATGACGCCGTTCGTAGAATTCCCGATATGTAGGCAGGTAGGCCTTCGGCACGACGCCAAGAACCTTCCCCTGATGGATGATGACGCCCGTATTGTAGAGCCGCCCCTGGTGTCGCAACGGAGCGCCCACGACCAGAACCGGGTAGAGCCGTGCGCTGGCTTCGACTATGGACGCGATCGCCCGTTCGACTGCCTCCAGCAACGCGTCCTGAAGCAGGAGATCGTCGATTGCATAGGAAGAAAGGCCGAGT
>DASUPM010000612.1:0-9492 GCA_036281095.1 Pseudorhizobium sp. | reverse complement strand
CCGGTCAGCACCGCCCTCAGTTCCACCGTTTCCGTCAGGTATTCAGTAAGCTGAAGCACCTGAAAGGGCAGGAGACGATAGATCGTGCCGTTGCTCCGCTCGATCTCGAAGACGACGCTGCAGCCTGCGCCCGGCAGTTCGACGGCTGCCCGCACCTGAAGGTCAGAGCACTGAACAAGGTCATGACTGCCGAGATCCACGATCTTCGTCGTCACCGGATAGTAGGCAGCCACCAGGCGGAAAGCCGCCGCCTCGTCCTGATGTGCCGTCCATGTTTCGGCATTTACCGAGGAGAAGCGTGGGCCTGTCACATACGGGTGCGATGTCACGTGCCGCTGCAGGGCAGTGTCAAAGCCGCCAAGCTTGGCAATCGAGATGGCGTGTTCGTTGTCGTCCGTCTTGATGACGAAGGCGTGCCGGCGATCCGCCGGCGTCGTTACCGGCAACTGGTACCGCGCTAATGCCCAACCCACGATGGCATCGGTCATGGACACGACCGCCTCGGCGGCGATCTCCATCGTTGGATAGCCGTTGTCGATCGATACCTGATCGACCAGGAGATGGTTCGCCGTGCTGCCGATGGCGCACAAATGGAAGTCCACACCGATGACCTGGCGCAGCTCCGGTACGGCGAACATCTGCGCTTGCGGATCGGCGCCACCGTTGCCATCCGTGTCCCGATTGCCCCATGGCGAGCTGCCGCGCACCCAAAGTTCGAGCTGAGCTTCCGTCCAGCTGTTCACCGTAGTCACGCGGCGCATGACATCGATCTCGATGGAGCCTTGGCCGGTGAATATCGCCGTCGCTTTTGTCCCTCCAGCGCCAGCAGCCTTAACGATCTTGCTGCCGGCGGTGATGTTGGCGGGTATCGTAAACAAGCCGGTTATCTTGCCGGTGCCATCCGCCGTCTGCACGCCATCCGGCTTCACGTCCACGCCGTCGAAGGTCAGCGACTGGAGGATCTCGCCGGCGCCGAAGCCCGAGACAGTAAAAGCAACGGATATCTGGCGCAGGAACTGCAGAAGTTCGGTGCGCTGATCGACCAGTTCCGTTTCAGTCGTCGATGTCTGAAGCGGCCCTCCATCGCTGCGCGTTCCGCGATTGAACTCGATCGTTTGAGCCGACAGCCATTGGGTGCTGCTTTCGGTCCAGAAGTCGGCCGCCGGTGACAGCTTCAACGCACCAGGGAGCGGGTTGAAGTTGGCGTAGGGGTTGATCTTCTCGCAGGCAGTTTTCAGCTCCTGGCTAACGATGACCTCTTCCGTCCAGTCGAGCATGACCGGTTCGGCGAGCGGAACCTGATGGAAAGTCGGCGCGATCGAGAGCTGCAGCATGCCGTTACCGATCGCGCCGCTCTGCGCGGTTCCTGCGTCGCGATAGGTGTCATCGATTAAGGGATCGACGAACATGCCTTTCTTGGCAACTGGTTCGCGCGCATCGATCCCACTCTTGATCCGCTCAAGTTGGAGAAGACGGTCGAGATCGATGACGCGATTGAAGAACCGCCATTCCTGTTCTTTCGTCAGAGACCGCGTACCGTCGTTGACGACAACCGGGGCCGACATCCAGTCGTTATAGATCTGGCAGAGCTTCAAAACATCCGAGGGCACCCCCGGAGCCATGGGATTGGCGCGGGCGGGAAGTCCTTTGATATAGATGGGCGAGCCGTCCTGTTGGAGCCCTAGCCGATCGATGCGCGGAAGCTTCTGGGTGTAGGCGACGATGATGTCGCCACCCGCTGCGCCACCGGAGACGGTGATCGTCTTGCTGGTGAAGGCGTCGGGCGAGATCAGATCGCGGTAGCGGAGTGTTACCTGATAGCTTGAACCGGCCGCCGGTTCAGGGCCGGCCTGTGCCCAATCGATCGTATTGCCGACCAGTGCAAAGCTTGTTCCATCAAAGGTTGTTGCGCCCTGCACGACGGCCGAGACAGAGATGACACTGGTCTCCGAAAGGCCGTCCGCGCCATTGGCGATCGCGCCTCGCGTGAGGGTGACAGTCTTCTCCTTGGTCAGCAGGATTGAGTTGATGACGCCGATCGGCGCCTGGTCTACCGCGAAGGTATAGGAGGCACCGCCGGGATAGGTATGCGTCTCGCCGGGTATAGCCAGCTCATCCCACTCCTCCAGTTCGCTATGACGGAGCGCCGCAAGGCGGGTGCGCTTGAAGCCGTTGATGTTGGCTTCGCCCTCTTCGATCGCGAAGATCTGCGCGCCGGCATTGGTGCCTAGCGCCGTGACGCGGCAGCCGGCGACGATGTAATTGCCGTTGGGCCGGTCATAGGCGGCGAGCGCCTGCATGGCAGGCTCCAGTATCGAGGGGCCGGTCTGATCGAGGATGGTGCCGTCCTGCAGCGTATAGACCGAATAGAATTCGCCCTCGCCACCGTCTCCCTCGTAAGACCAAGAGATCGCGGCGACTTCACGGGCCGCACCGGGTTCGCCCTCGGCAAGCGAGCCAGGAACAAGGCCGACCAGCGAAGGATCGTCTTCATGCGTGATGTAGGAGCGGATGAGACGGACCCCCACTTCGACGCGGCCGGTCATAGGAATGTCAGTGAGGACCGCTTCGCCAACCGGAAAGACGTCACCAGCCACGTAGATGCTGCCGGCGGAAAGGGTCACAGTGGCGGCATCGACATTAACGACAGCATCGGCTCGCTCGATCCTGTTGCCTTCGCGGGCCACCAGGCGGCCGAGACGGCGGGAGCGGTTGCGCTCGATCGACTGCAGCTCATTCAACTCGGCGCCCTGAATGAACGCCTGGTCGCCGTGGAAGACGACACTTTGCAGATCCTGCCGACCGCCGACGCGGTCATATGCGAAGGGCAAACCGCTTTCATGTTCGTACATCATTGCCTCACAGAGGGTTTAAGTGGGTATAGAGCGTGGTTCAAAGGGGGCGCTAGGCCGGTCCCTGCACCCGCTGCAGTCCGAGCGCCGCAAGCGCGTTATCCAGCGTGCCGGTGCTACTCGGCGCCGATCCGTCCTGCGTCGTGGTGGTTTGGAGGTGGATGAAGGCGCATTCGGCTGCGACCAGTTCGGACGTCGTTCCGTAGTCCGACCAGGTCGCGCCCTCGGGAAGAACAGCGTCGGGATCGGTGGCAAGGTTACTGGCCTTGGCGTGCCACTCCTCGGGCAGCTCCGCTCCGCCATAGTAGTGGCTTGCTGGATCGGCACCCGAACCGGAGACGTTGGCCGGGACACCGAAAGGCGTGCTCCACTGGGGATCATCTCCGTTTAGTAGCGCCACGGCCAAATTGGCGAGCGGCTTGTGGGCTTCGGGGATGACGAAGACGCAGTAACGCCGAGTGCTCATCAGAACAGTCCTTTGAAAGCTGGAAGGATGATGTTGCGAATGTCGGCGTCGGAAGTCTCGACGGCGCGGATCAGGGTGCCGTAGATGCGGCCCTTCCAAAACTGGCTGGTAGCGGTCTCTACCGAACCGATTTTGTAGGAGTTACCAAAGCCGTCCATGTTGGCGGCGCGGGCCTCATCGATAACCAAAGGGTCTGGCTGCGTACTGAGATAGCAGCGGCGTCGGCCGTTCCCCCAGGTCTGCACCATCGCAAGGTCTATGCCACGGTGATTGTCGCCATAGCTGGTAAACTGGTCGTTGAACGCGAATTGAGGCTGACCGGCACTCCCCAACTGCAGAGTGACCCGCTTATTGTTGGTGGAGATGCCGCCTGCAACCGAGATGATTGAGGAAGCCACGTCCGCGTCGGCACGAAACGCCGAGACCATTGTGCCCGCGCTGTTAGCGATCAGGCCCGCGATGTTCTCGAAGTCATCTACGCCGTCGAACAGCAGGAATGGCTTCGGACCCGGCTGCCACTTCGGTTTGCTGTTGCCAGTTCCCTGCCGTGCATGGTTGCCGGGAATTTCGTTCGGCAAGGTCCACCCATTCTCCGCCAGCACCTGGGCGTAGGTCTTGCTCCCGTACCTCGACCAGTCCGCATCAAAGCCGACGACGTCACCAGCGATAGCCGGCTTTGCTCCATTGTCCGGGTTGGCAAGGCGCCTGTCGGTCTTGGAATAGTCCCAGATGAGCGCCGTGCCGGGACCGTCGTTCTTCAGGAGGTCGAACAGGCGTTGAGCGGCGTCCAGCCGCTTCATCCGAGAGGGACCTCCGATCCGGCCGACCGAGCCAATGGTTCCAATCCCGAGCATGGTCAGGACACCGAGGCGATATGCAGGAATCCATCCTCGGTGTCGCGAATAGTTGCGATCCGCTCACCCGACGTTATCCGCATGTGGAATTTTTCGCCGGCCTCAAGCGGAATGCCGGTCTCTGCCGTGATCGTCGGGCTGCCTTCCCCCGATACAGCCGCGACGTACTGCTTGACGGAGGCATGCAGAAGCACTTCCGACGCGGCGATCGCGGCGCTTAGGGTGGTTGCGGAAGCTGCTGCGATGCGGCTCACGGCGCCATAGGCACGAGTGCCGACCTTGTCGAGCTGCGCGCCGGTAGGCGGATCGTCGTTGGTCTGAACCGTTACGACTTCACCATTGGCGTCGAGAACTTCAATTTCCGGCATGTCAGGTCTCCAGGATGAGCGGCAGGTACTGGCTGTTGGACGCCCGCGCGAAATTCACGGCAGGCTTCGGAGGATTGTCGAACCGGAGGAGGAACTTGATCTGCTCTCGCACCGTCGATCGCAGCGGCAGGGTCACCGGGGTAACGGCTATGGGATTGCCGCCGACAAGCTCACCAGCTTGAAGCCAAAGCCGGCCCGGCTTCACACCGTCCGCCAGCTCCGCCCCTACGGTCAGCTCGACCGACGATGCGGTGACATCGGATGCATCGCCAAAATTCGTCAGGGCCTCAACATAGAGACGCGCGCCGGCGGCAACCGGCTCATACCTTACGGCGCCGAACGAATAGGCACCGTCGAACCTCTGGGAAACAGTGTGAGTCGCCCTGCAGCGGCGGTGTCCCAAGATCTCACCGTCGACGTCGCGCAAGGTCGCAAACAGCGGCTTGCCGGTAAACCACGAAGCCAAGAGGCTTTGACGCTGAAGCGCCGGATTGCCCGCCCAGGGGAAGGTCGCGGTCACCCACGGATAGTCCATGCTGACCCACTTGATGCCGCCCTGCTGTGGGACATCAAGCCAGTTGCCGATGGCAGTGCCTTCCGCCTCGGTCATGACGTGCTCGACCTCGGTTGTTCGGCCGAATGACCAGAGCGTGCCGGCGGAGGTGACGGCAACACCGCTTTCCCGCTCCAGCATGGCATTGTCCAGCCGGCCGCCATCGGCGACCAGGGCAGTCACGTCATACTGGTGGACGCCGCGCCGCAGCTGCGATCGCTTCGGAAGCGAGAGGCGTGTGATGCCCTCGATGCGCTCCAGGTCAGGAAAGTCTTGGCGCGGCAATTCGGGGAATCGGAGCTGAGTGCTGTTCCAGTAGACGCGGCCATGCCAGGCATCTTCGAGCGTGGCGGTGTAGCCGAGCCAGCCCAGCCCCTTATAGACTGACGCTGGCGTTCCCCTGATCCGCTGCCAGTTGACGCCCTCGCGGTCGACGACCAGCGTGTAGAGGTTCGGGACATAGGGCGTCAGCTCACCGAGGCCGTACTCGAAGACCAGGAAGGGAAGGAACGCAGGTGGCGGGTCGAACTTCGCGCCACGGATAGCATCGGCACCAAGCTCAAGCGACGGCCAACGCTCTGCCCATACCTGCTCGAATGCTTTTTCGAACAGACCGGAGCCATCTGGAAGAAGAGACTGCATCAGTAAGCGCGCCCACGGTTATTGAGGGTGACAGTCCCGATCGAGATCGCCTCGGACGGTTTTGCTTCGACATCAGAGAGCGGCGTGATCGGCGCGACCTTGTGCATGCCGTTCACCATCAGCTTGGAAGTCCACCAGGCGGCCGTCAGGTCTCGGCCGAGACTTCGAATACCTATCCAAGCCGCCCTGAGATTGTCTTCGGCGGCCGTCGAAGTGTCACCGGCTGCTTCCGGCAGCAGCCAGTAATCCGCCACGATATCGATGACCTTTCTAACCGCCGATGCGACGACGATGGTATCGTTCACCATGCGCACGCCCGGCGCCTGAAGAGCGGCGTTGACCTTCGCCAGTAATGAAGGTGAGGCCACGCCATCGGGCGCGGTGGAGTAGACCGCGACGTGGATTAACGGGCTGCGACCCTCGGTATAGACGATGGCGTCGGAGACGCCGAGGTCGGCCGACAGGGCAACCGACCGGTATCGGGGCTCGGTACCCCCGGTGGATCGACCTTGGATCGCTAGAATGATCCGGCTCGCGAAGCGTTCGTCCCCTTCATCCGCCATGCGGAAAACGTCATAGAACGCGCCGAGATGATCCAGATCCCCGCCCGTGGCGAAGGCCAGAAGGTTCGCGCGGACCGCATCGTTGATGCGTGCCCGCAAAACCGTTTCGCGATAGGTTTCGGCCTCATTGCCGATCATCGCGGGATCTGTCTCCAGCAGCTCGACATCGTAAGCGGGCAGGACGGCATCAGGATTGGCGAGGCGGACAGCCTGCCAGACCTCCATGAACTTCGCCCGCTGACGCGCGAGGATGCTTTCATACCTCAGATCTTCGATGGCACCGGGCGCCGGCAGAAGACTGAGATCAAAGGGATCGGTGGTCATGTCCGGTGCTTCCACATGGTCAGGCAGTCCGGACGGTAATTCCGCGTCCGAAACTGACGGTGAAGCCGACAACCCGCTCGACTGTGAAATCGCCGAGGTGGCCGCGCGGCCGGTAATCGGCCTCGATCAGCAAGCCGGCGTGGCCGGTTCTGATCTCGTCTGTCGAGCCGGTTGGGACGATGCGTCGAACCGCGAACCGCGGCTCCCATATGTCGATCGCCGTGGCGACCAGCTGCATCCACGTTGCAAAGAGGCTAGGGGTGATGGCGCGGCCGAGGATATCGACCACGCCAGCACCGAACTCGCGACGCATCACCCGACTGGCGAGCCGCGTCGTAAGCGTTACCTCGACGCCCTGAAACGCGGAGGTCAGATTGTCGATGACGGCGCCCGTGCGCCGATCAATTCCCGCCATCGCCGTTGCCACCGGCAGGCTGTTCGGCCGGCCAATCCGCCGGCACAGGCTGATCGACTGGCGAGAGGCGAGACAGGCCGAGATCGTAAGCGGCCTCCGCAGGCGTCAGCCTGACCGAGGTCCGGCCACGCACGCGCCGGCCGTTGATCCACTCGACACCGGGCTTGATCCGGAAATCGGTCCTGCCGTCAGCGACAGCAGGCGGGGTCTCGCCGGCCTTGGCCGGCAAGGGGAGTGCCTTCTTCATCTTCCTTCTCCTGATTAATCGACGGCCGACACGACCGACGAACCCTCGACGATGGGCCATAGGCCGGCGGAGGAGCCGGAGCCCACATTGACCCTGTCGCCTATGCGAGCGACGGGCTTGCCGCCTTCGCCGCCCAGCTCGACGACAGGGGCTTCAACCACAACCTTGGAAACCGCAGAGACATAGGCGACGCCATCCTTCACCGTGATCCGAACGCCGGCATCCGCGAAGACATTGGCTTCCATGTCGTCGTTGGGACTGGGATTCGCGTCGGAATAGCCGCCACGGAACATCAAACCCTGCCGCGGATCGCCGCTCGGATTGACGACGCCAACGATCTGCCCCCTTTTCAGGGGGATAGATGTCTTGCCCGTCTCCGGATGCGGGTACCAGGGCGAGAGGAACGGATTATCGTCCGTTCCGCCGAGGCGCAGCCGGTAACCCTTCTGCGCATCGATCACTTCGACCGGACCGACCTTCAGCGAATTGCCGAAGGCTGTCTTCAGCATCTCGATATCGAGACGCATGGCGATGAAGTCGGAAATCATTCGTCCCGCACCCTGACCGGAGGAAGGCCGTCGATCTCGATATCGACCGCCGTCATCTCCACCACCGTTCCGTCATCGGCCAGCACAGGCGCCTCATGGCCGAGCGCGTCCAGTTCGGCCGCCGTCATGCCGTGGCGTCGCTGCAGGCGCTGGCGATCATCGAGGGAGCCACTGACGAACGCCCGCAAGGTCGTGGCCTGCGTCGCATAACCCTCGGCCGCTTCGAGCGCGGCCAAAAACTTCATGAATGGCGTTCTGGCATCAAGAGCCTCGCCGGCAATCGGATCGTCGGCCAGTTCCACGGTCAGACGCATCTGATGCCCCGCCAGGCGCTGGCCGTCATCGGCATTGCGGGCACCGGCGAATTCGATCTTGACGATGCGGTAGTGCAAACCGCGATAAAGATCCGCCCACGCATTGGCCGGATCAGTGAGGGCGTCACAGATCTGCCGCTGCACGATGTCGAGGAAGAATTCCTGATTTCGATCAGAAGCCGGGATGTTGATCCCGATCATCGTTGTGACGCCTGTATCTTCGTCTTTCTCAAGCATGGCCGCCGAAACGCCCATCTCGAAGATGATGTCGCACAGGCCATTCTCAGTCAGAGACCGGCCAGTCACACCCTCTGCCTTGCCCTGGTCGGTGTAGACCGAAATGAAGGGCTTGTCTCTTTCGGTGCGCAGCGTTCCATCGGCTTGAATGTCCAGCGCGCCGTTCGGCGTGTCGAGGACGTTGTTGCCGACGAGCGTCTTGCCTTTGAGGGCTTCGACCGCGGCGATGCGAAGCGCGATCCGTGTCAGGCTCATATCTCGCCAAGCTCCAGAACAAGACGGGTGTCGCCGCGATCGTCGACCCGCAGGACTTCGAACCAGGGCTGGCCGCGCCGCGCAAGAGCGCGAACACGATCGCCCGACGTCACCGGCGGGCCAGAATAACGGGAGACATCGATGTGAAGCTCCGCCTTGCCGGCTGCCAGTTTGGAGCGCCAGGCACGAGAAGTGCCGGGCGCAAGGCTGCTTTCCTTGCCGCCACCAACCCTCAGAACCGCCGAGATCTCGACGGCCGGGCGTGAGGGATCAATCTCGCTGTCTTTAAGGAAAGACAACTTGATCGGCTCCGCGAACACGGTATCGACCGCCGCGACCGTACGGTCACGGATCTGCTGGAAGCGCGACGGCAACATGTCAGACCTCAGTTGCTGGTGGTGACCTCGACGAGGCAATCAGGCTGCTTGCACACAGCCAGCGCGTTGGTCTGCGACTTCAGTTCGACGCCCATGCCGTGCTTCAGCATCTCGTAGGAGACGAAGATTGCCCCCTCTTCACTCTCGACGGTCGGCGCACGGTTGACCTGGTCGATGTGGTAGGCCGGCGCATCGAAGGTGCGGAACATCGACTGCGTTCCACCCGGATAAGCATGACCGGTATTGTCGGCGACGTTCTTGACGTTCGTGATGGTGCCGTCGTTGTTCTTGACCGGCATCGATCCCTTGTATTCACGCCAGACGACGTCGCCGAATTCGAAGACGCGGCCCCAGTTGCCCCCGAGGCGCTGGCGCTCCAGCTGGGTATGAAGGCCGGCGTTCTGAGCCTGCACCCAGAATTTTTCGACGTTCGCGTGACTGATCAGCTTCGAGAAGAATTTGCTGTCGACAATGACC
>DASUPM010000611.1:0-5512 GCA_036281095.1 Pseudorhizobium sp. | reverse complement strand
CAGGGTGCCGGCAAGAGGGCCGACGCGGCAATGCGTCAGTCGTCGGCCGCAGTGTCCAACCTGTCGTTTCAGTTGAACGACATAGCCATGCAGCTTGCCAGCGGCACATCTCCGTTTACGGTGATGGTTCAGCAGGGCAGTCAGGTCGCGCAGGTCTTTCAGGGCTCTGGAGGCGGTCTTGTTGGCGCGGTGAAGACCCTCGGCGGCGCGTTCGCCACGATGATCAATCCCGTCTCCCTGGCGTCGTTCGCCATCATCGGCCTGACTGGTGCGGCGGTCCAATACTTCACCAGCCTCGGTAGTGACGCTACCAGCGCTGAAGACGTGCTCAAAGGGCACGCCGACCTCATCCGTGAGATCAAGGCCGCCTATGGCGAAGCGGCTGCTGGGCTGGAGGAATACGACCGCGCGAGCAAGAAACTTGCCGACAACAGCACCCGCAAAAGCATTGCGCTTTATCAGGAGCAGTTGCGGACTACCGGACAAGCACTGTCCGGAATGCTCGACGAGATCAATCCGGACGACTATCGCGGGTCGACGTTCATCCTGAACGAGTTACGCGGTGCTCTCAATGAGTTGCAGGAGTCTGCAAAGGACGGCGAGCCGGACATCCGCAAGTTTCTCGAGCGGCTTGTCGATATCAAGAACCTACAGGGCACGCCCGACGAAATCAAAGCGCTCATCGACCGGATCGTCGAAACCGGCACATCCAGCGTCGATGTGCAGGGCAAGCTTGAAGGCTTGCAGAAGTTCATCAACGGCGTAGGCGAGGCGTCCCGCTCTCAGGCGAAGCAGGTTGATGACTTCGCCAAGTCGATCGACAAGCTCGCCAACATCGCGTTGCCGCAACTGTCCGAGATGGAGCAGGCGGCAAAGGCTTACAGCGAAGCAATGCGCAACGCCACCGGCTCGGAAGAGCGGGCGATGGCCAGGCTGCAGTTCGAGCAGGCGCAGCAGCGCATTCGTGACCAGAACCCGACGCTGACGAACAGCGATGGCCGCACGGTAGGCGTTCCGACGCCCTCTAGCCGGCCGCTGGTTGAATTCGACGAACTGCCGAAGGCAGCCAAAGAGGTCAAGGATTCCTTTGATGGCCTGACGGGGACAATCGACCGCTACGTTGACCAAATCGTCAAGGCGGAGAGCGGCGGCAAGGCGGACGCGAAGAACCCCCTTTCCAGCGCAACCGGACTCGGCCAGTTCATTGAGAGCACCTGGCTCAACCTATTCAAGAAGAACTTCCCCGACCGCGCGCAAGGCATGTCGGACGCCACCATTCTGGCGCTCCGCACTGACGCGGACATCTCGCGGTCGCTGATCGAGGCATACGCTCGAGAGAACGCCGACCTGCTGCGTCAGGCAGGTGTTGCCGTCAACGAGGCCGCGCTACATTTGGCGCACTTCCTTGGGCCGGGTGGCGCAATCGACGTGCTGAAAGCGCCGGCGGGTACGCCCGTTTCGAGCGTGTTGTCTCAAGGCGCAATCAGCGCCAACCCGACCATCCTGGGCGGCGGCGCGACTGTCGATGACGTCATCCAGTATGCCGAAGGCCGTGCCGGTGCATACGATCGCATGCGTGAAGCTGCTCGAGCCCTGAAGGTTGAACAGAAGGAACTGAACACCGCCACCAATGAATTTGCCAACGTTGGTGTCAGCATCGTTGGCGGGTTCATCAACGACCTTCGCAACGGCGTTTCCGCTGCCGATGCGCTGAAGAACGCGCTCAACAAGGTGCTGGACACCGTCATTGAGATCGGACTGAAGAGCATCTTTACTAGCGGTCTCGGCGGCGGCGGTGGCGGGCTTCTTGGCGGGATGCTCATCCCGGGCATCCTCCACAGCGGCGGTGTAGCCGGAAGCGACGGCTATGGCCACGGGCGCGCGGTGTCGCCTTCGACATTTGCTGGCGCCAAGCGCTACCACACCGGCGGCGTTGCTGGTCTGCAGCCTGGCGAGGTGCCGGCTATTCTTCAGCGCGGCGAGGTCGTGTTGCCTCGCGGCACGAAGGTTGGTTCTGGCGGCGGCTCTTATGCGCCTACCTACAACATCGACGCCCGCGGCGCGGATCAGGCAGCCATTGCCCGTCTGGAGCGGGGGCTGGCAGAACGAGACCGCACCGAAGGCAAGCGCGTGGCGGGCATGACGCAGACGCGACAGACACGAAAGACGAGGCCCTGATGGCAAGATTACTTTCGTGGCCAAACGGCCTTCGCTGGAATCGATGGAAGCCGCTGAACGGGCCGGAAGCCGTTGGCGCGGGCAGCAACACTACCATCGGCGATGTGACGCAGACGATTGCATCGCCGTTTGGCGCGCGCTTCATCCAGTTGAGCTTCCCGCCAATGCGTGGGCAGCTTGCCCGACGCGCGCGCGGGCTGGTCACGGCGCTTCACAAGGGCGCCAATGCGGTGCGCGTGTCCATGTGTGATTGGGACGGCATGACGCTTGCGGAAGCGGGTGTAGCAGCCACGCAGCAGCAGAAGCAGGCCGGCACACCGTGGGACAATGGCGCGTCTTGGGACAACGGCAAGAACTGGTCGCTCAAGAAGCCTAACGTGGCAGTCGTCGCCGCTGCCGCCAAGGATGCGACGATCGTTGAATTGGCGGATACGTTTTGGGGACACAGCCTTGGCATGGGCGATTGGATCGGGTTCTTTCCCTTCCACTTCGGCATGTACGAGATCACGGAAGTCGTCTCCGACGGGCAGTATCGCATCTGGCCGCCGCTGCGGAAGGCCATAACCACGGATGACTTCGCGACGCAGTACCCCGTGATGGCGATGCGGCTGCTGTCCAGCAACCTGCCGGACGCAGAGCGCGGGCCGGCGTTCCTTGAGGGTCTGACGCTCTCCCTGTTTGAGGTGTTCGACTATGACGCCCGAGACTATTTCACAGACTGACGCCTCGCATGCTGACACATCGCAAGGGGACGACCGCACCGCAGCAGTGGTGGCTATGCGGCGCGTCGATCTTGCCGAATTGCACGCTTCCGAGTTGCAAGCGGCCCTATTCCCCGCGCCATCGACGCCGGATGACGACGTTTCCCCGGAACGAAAGTCGGCCATTGCCGCGTCAGTCAATGCGGTGGTGAAGCAGCATCGGCGTGAACTCGACGCGTGGATGCGAGCCAACGGAGCCTAACCAATGTCGCTGTTTTCCGCCGACGACCGCGCGTATTTGCGCCGGCCGCACATTTCGCGCGTCTGGTTCGCTGAAATCGACCTGCCTTCCGGCGTGACCTACATGCACAGCGGGGCGGGGCGCGTCACGGTCGGCGGCCACGAGTGGCGCGGCATTACAGACCCTGGCGGCATGCAGTTGGTGTCGATTGGTTCAGTTGAGGAGCCGCGCTTCGGTCAGGCCGCCAAATTGGACATCGTCATATCCGGCGTGAACGTGGACTTCCTGCGCTCCGTGAAGGACATGGCGCGCGAGATCGAGGGGCGTTCCGCCAACATCTACTGGTGCGCCTTTGACCAAGAGACCGCGGAGCCATGGGACGGCGGCATGAAGAAGGCGTTCCCGGGCAAGATTTCCTCTCCGGTTATCCGGTGGGCCGGAACTGGTGTCCGCACCGTTTCCTTCGCGATTGAAGGTCCGTGGCAAAGCCAGAACTACCAGTTCGGCGGGCGCTGGAACCCTGCCGATCAGCGCCGCCGCTACCCCGGCGACAAGGGCTTGGATTTCGTCGGCGTGAAGGTGCAGGAGCTCATCAAAGCATGATTTCTGAAGAGGACATTGCCGCCAAAGCGCTTGCTTATGCCGAGGCGGCTGCCGACCTGCCGATGGTATGGGGCGAGAGTGATTGCACCGCATGGGCCAGATCATGGGTGGAGGGCATCCACGGTAGGCGAATGAACCTGCCGGAATGGTCCTCTCGCGAGGACGCCACGGCGTTTATCACAAAAGCCGGCTCTCTCGATGCCCTATGGTCACCCGCCCTTGATGAGTACGGGCTCCGCGAGCGATACGGCGAGCCACAGCCGGGAGATATCGGCATCATCATGACGCACGTCGCGCCGCAGATTGGCGGAATTTTCCTGAATCACGGCCTGTTCGCATGGCGAGCGGAGCCAAGTGGCGCCCGCGTCCTCCGCCCGCGCCAGAGAACAATCGTCAAGGTTTGGGCTCTGCTGTGAAATTACTAAAATTGCTGATGCTGTCCGCCGCGTCATACGCGGCGATGACGGCGCACGCGCATGCGGAACCCATCAGTTTCAGCATCTTCAGCGCGCTCTACACCATTGGCATACCAGGCGCGATCGCCAATGCCATCTCCCTCATCGCCATTCCTGCGCTGGCAATCGGCGCGTCGCTGGCGATGGGGCAACGCGCCCCGTCGGTTAAGGCCAGCGACGCCAAGAACAATTTCGAGACGTCCGAATCCACCGTGATGGAGGGCGTCGGGCGGGTTCGCATCGGCGGCCTGAAGGCGTTTGGCAATTCCGACGGATCCACTCGCGCGCGCCTCGTTTGCAGGCTGCAGGGGCCGATCGACGCTGTCGAGGAATATTACATCGGCGGACGCGAGGTAACGGTTGAGCCGAACGGCGACGTTAGCTCCCCGCCTTGGGCGCGTAGCGGCGGGTCGTGGTGCAATTGGCAAGATAAGGCCGGTGACGGAAGCGAGACGGCATGGGCCGGCCTTTTGTCCCTGTTCCCGACGCTGTGGACATCGGCGCACCGAGTCCGCGGCATCGCTCAGTCGCTAACGCTCTGGTACAACCCGGGGCTTAGCAGCACAAAGTATTTCACGCTCTACCAGGGCGGCGTTCCTGACACGGAGCAGGTCGTACGCGCGTCGAAGATCTACGATCCTCGCACCGACCTTACTGCTTGGAGCGACAACGGCATTCTGGCGTGCGCGCACGTACTGCGGCGCGATCCTGCGTTTACCAGCGACATGTTCGACTGGGACTTAATTGCGGCTGAGGCCAACAAGGCTGACGCCTTGGTGGCAACGAAGACAGGGACGGAGAAGCGCGCCCGCGCGTGGGGCATCTGGGGGTGGGAGACCGCGCGGTCAGACGTCCTCCAGCAGATGCTCGATTCCGTGGGCGCTGAACTTCGCACCACCGCGGAAGGCAAGATCTACTTCGAACTTATCGACGACGAGCATGCGTCCGAAATCGACTTCACGCCGGCCGATGGCTACGAGATCACGTGGCGGAGCGGCCCGGAGGCGGTGGAGCGGCCAAACATCTGCCGGCTGACCTACTACTCGCCGGAGCGGAACTACGAGTCAGCCGAGATCGACCTCTCGGGTATCGCGTGGGCTCGGGTAGACGACGAGGTTGACCGCTACGGCGAGAAGATCCTCGACATCGACTTGCCATTCTGTCCGTCGGCAAGCCAGGCGCAGCGCATCGGCCGCCGGAAATTCCTTCAGGCTCGTGGCGATACCGGCGTAATTCAGGTTGACATGGTCGGATTGGCTGCGTGGGGTCTGCTCTACGGCTCGGTCGAGCTTCCGGATCTCGGAGACGTACTGCCGACGCGAATGGAGCCGCCA
>DASUPM010000610.1:0-3366 GCA_036281095.1 Pseudorhizobium sp. | reverse complement strand
GCAATCGCGCTGTCGCGGCCCTGACGCGCAGCGTCATGCCGTCGTCTTCGGCCAGCGGTTCATACAATTCGTGGATGCCCCTGGCGACGTCGGCTGCGTCGAAATCATCCATGTTGCCGCGGGCCTGCCCGGACTCGGCGCGCGCGATCATCAACAGCGCGTTGAAGGTGCGGATCAGGCCGTCGGATTCCTCGATGGTTCGCTCCAGCGCCGCGCGGTATTCGGCCTCGCTGCCGGAACTCGCCAGCGCCTTCTCGGCACGGTTGCGCATGCGCGTCAGCGGCGTCTTCAGGTCATGGGCGATGTTGTCGGAGACCTGCCGCAAGCCCTCGTTCAGTTTCTCGATGCGCCCGAGCATGGCGTTGAGGGATTCCGACAACCGGTCGAACTCGTCGCCGGAACGGCCCACCGGCAGGCGCTGGGAAAGGTCGCCCGCCATGATCTTCTGGCTCGCCGCCGACATGCGGTCGATGCGCTTCAGGGCATTGCGCCCGATGCCGAACCAGATGAAGACCGCACCGATGCCCATGATCGTGAGCGCCACCATCAGCGCCCGGCGGACGATGAAGCGGAAGCGTCCCGGTTCGCCGAGGTCCCGCCCGATCATCACCCGCAGGCCGTTCTCCATCAGCACCACATTCGCAACCGCCAGATGCTCCCGCTCCGCTCCCGTCTCCGAGAACGGGCGATAGGAGAAGGGAATGCGGGTCCAGCCCTGCTCGTCGAGGACGCCCGGCTGGAGGGAGGCGACGTTGCCCGCGAGGATCTCTCCATTCGGCCCGGCCACGACATAGAGGTTCGCGCCCGGCTGGCGCGCCCGCCGCTCCATGACGCGCAGCATGCCGTTCAATCCGCCGCGGTCAAAGGCCCGCTGGATGTCGCCGACCTCCTGGACGAGGTTTTCCCGCGTCTGCTGCGCCAGGATGCGCTCCGACATCGCCGTGACATAGACGACGAGAAAGGCGGCGCAGATTGCGAAGAGGAGGATATAGAGCGCCGACAGCCTGACGGCGGTCGAACGGAACATCAGGCGAAGCCGCTTCAGCACAGGCTCAGGCCTCGTCCTTGATCATGTAGCCCGCCCCGCGGATCGTCTTGAGGAGGGGCTTGTCGAAGTCCTTCTCGATCTTCGAGCGCAGGCGCGAGACGTGCACGTCGATGACATTGGTCTGCGGGTCGAAGTGATAATCCCAGACATGCTCCAGCAGCATGGTGCGCGTCACCACCTGGCCGGCATTCTTCATAAGGTATTCGAGCAGCCGGAATTCGCGCGGCTGAAGCAGGATCTCCTTGCCGGCCCGGCGCACCTCGTGGGACAGCCGGTCAAGCTCGAGATCGCCGACGCGATAGATCATATCCTGCTCCGGCGCGCCCTTGCGGCGGCCCAGAACCTCGACACGCGCCAGCAGTTCGCTGAAGGCGTAGGGCTTCGGCAGGTAGTCGTCGCCGCCTGCCCTCAGCCCCGTCACGCGGTCGTCGACCTGCCCGAGCGCCGAAAGGATCAGCACCGGTGTGTTGACCGCGCGCTTGCGCAGTTCGCTGATGACCGAGAGGCCGTCGCGACGCGGCAGCATCCGGTCGATCACCATGACGTCGTAGCTGTTCTCGGTCCCCATGAAGAGACCGCTGTCCCCATCGCTGGCATGATCGGCGACGATCCCCGCCTCGCGGAAGGCTTTCGTCATGTAGGCAGCGGCTTCAAGATCGTCTTCGATCACGAGAATCTTCATGTGCGGCACAATAGCGTCAGCCGGGCCTTTTGCACCATCGGATTCGCCTGCGCCGGCCTGGCGGATGGACGTTTCCATCGTGGCACTCCTTCAACTTCGACGAACGGGCGAAATGCAAAAGGGGCACCGACGTCGCCGGCGGTGCCCCTTCTATCAGGTCCGGTAGGATCAGCCTTCGTCGATCGGCAGGGCGATGAAGCGGCTGCCGCGCTCGGATTCGACCTGGAACAGCGCCCGGGTGCGTCCGTCCTTGCGTGCCTGGTCGATCACGGTCTCGACTTCGCCGGCGTTCGCCACCGACTTGTTGTTGACCGAAACGATCGTTTCTCCGGCGCGAAGACCGCGGGCGGCGGCTTCGGAGTCGGGATCGACCTCGGTCACGGCCAGGCCGCTGCCGCTTTCGGTCGGAGCGACCGTGATGCCGAGGCTGGAAAGCGCCTTTTCGGAAGAGGGCGCGGGAGCCTCCGGCTCTGCGGGTTCTTCACCTGCCGGCTCTTCATTCGCCAGGTTGCCGAGCGTCACTTGGATGTCCTGCGACTTGCCGTCACGCCAGACACTGACCTCCACGTCCTTGTCGGGCCCGATGGCCGCAACCTTGCGGGCGAGATCGCGGGCATCCTTGACCGGCTCTCCGTTCAGCGCCGTGATGACGTCGCCTTCTTCGATGCCGGCCTTCTCACCTGGCGAGCCCTCCTGCGGAGCGACGACCAGCGCACCCTGCGGCTCGGAAAGCCCCAGCGACTCGGCGATGTCCTTGTTGACGGGCTGGATCTGTACGCCGAGCCAGCCGCGCTCGACCTTGCCGTCCTGCATCAGATCCTGCACCACATCCTTCGCGACCGAGGCCGGGATGGCAAAGGCGATGCCGACATTTCCGCCGGACGGCGAGAAGATCGCGGTGTTGATGCCGATGACTTCGCCTTCGAGGTTGAAGGCCGGGCCGCCGGAATTGCCGCGGTTCACTGCGGCGTCGATCTGGATGTAGTCGTCGTAGGGGCCGGAGCCGATGTCGCGGCCGCGCGCCGAGACGATACCTGCCGTCACGGAGCCGCCCAAGCCAAACGGGTTGCCGACGGCCACGATCCAGTCGCCGACGCGCACCTTGGTGTCGTCGGCAAAATTCACATAGGTGAACGTGCGGTTGGCATCGACCTTGAGCACCGCGAGGTCGGTGCGGCTGTCCTTGCCGATCAGCTTCGCATCGAGTTCCGTGCCGTCGTCGAGCACGACGGTAAAGGCTGCGCCATCGGCCACGACGTGGTTGTTGGTGACGAGATAGCCGTCCTCGGAAATGAAGAAGCCGGACCCCTGGGAGCTCGGGCGCATGCGGTGCGGACCGTCGCGCTCGCTTCTGTCGCGGTCCGGACCGCCGCGGGACGGCGGACCGCCGAACTCGCGGAAGAACCGCTTCAGCGGGTGGTCGTCCGGAAGATCCTCGAACCCCTGGCCGTTGAAGTTGAAGCTGAAGTTGCTGTTATCGGAAACCTGCTCGGCCTCGGACTGGACGCGGACCGATACGACGGCGGGCGAAACCGCCGAAACGACGTCTGCGAAGCTCGGAGCCTGCGGCGCCTGAACCTTGACCGGATCGGCGAAGGATTCGACGACCTGTGCGGGAATGCCGGAAGACAGCATG
>DASUPM010000609.1:0-4139 GCA_036281095.1 Pseudorhizobium sp. | reverse complement strand
GAACGCGGCTGACACCGGAAGCGTGGCGCGGCTTTTCGCTCCGTCCGGCAGCGGCATTTCCACCGATCTCCTAATTTCCATCAACTCGCTGAAACTCGGAGGCAAATGATATGCAATCCGGACTTTATGTCGGCATCTCGTCGCAGATCGCGCTCGAACGGCGCCTGAACACCATCGCCGACAACATGGCCAACATGAATACCGCCGGCTTCCGCGCAACGGAAGTGAAGTTCGACGAGGTGATGAGCAGCACCAGGAACGAGTTGAACGCCAAGGTGGCTTTCGTCACGCAGGGGAACGACTATCTGTCGACCCGCAACGGGCAGATGCAGAACACCGGCAATGCCCTGGACTTCGCCATCAAGGGAGACGCCTGGTTCTCCATCGAGACCCCTGCCGGACAGGTGCTGACCCGCGACGGCCGCTTTACCATGCTGGAAACGGGGCAACTCGTCTCGGTCATGGGGCATCCGGTTCTCGACGCCGGCGGCGCACCGATCCAGCTCAACCGCGCGGGCGGGCCCCCGACGGTCGGGGCCGATGGCCGTATCATGCAGGACGGCCAGCCGATGGGCACCATCGGCCTGTTCAGCGCCGATCTCAGCCAGGGCTTCCTGCGCGCCGACAACAGCGGCGTGATTCCGGCCCAGGCGCCGCAGGCCGTCGTCGACAACTTCAATGTCGCCGTGGTCCAGGGTTATGTCGAAGGGTCCAACGTCAACGGCCTCAGCGAGATGACCCAGCTCATCCAGGTCAACCGCGCGTTCGAAAGCATCTCCTCCCTGATGCGCGATACCGAGGCGAGCTTCGACGAAGCGATCAAGACCCTGGGCAGCGGCCGGTAAGGACGAATATCGATGCTGGAACAGGCAGCAATTCGGCAGGCGGTTTCGGGCGGCAAGCTGGCGCAGCTCGCGGACATCACGGAGCGCTATGCCGATCCGGCATTCTCCGTCGCCCATGGCGGACACGTGCGCACGATCGCCGCGGGCCATTATACGGTCGCAGGCCTGTCCCGGCATGTCCGGCTTGGCGAGTTCGTGGCTCATCGAAGCAAGACGGGCATCCATCTGGGGGAAGTCGTCCGGGTGGAGCCGGATGCGGTCTATGTGTGCCCGATCGAGCCCGGTGAACCGATCGGCATCGGCGACACCGTCATCCGCAAGGGCGCTTTCCGTGTTGCGCCGGACGACAGCTGGTGCGGACGTACGATCAGCGCCCTTGGCGAGCCGATCGATGGCCGCGGCCCGCTCGTCAAGGGCCGCGTGCGACGCTCCATATCGAATACCGCGCCGCCCTCCATGACCCGCAGCCGCGTCGAGACCGGGTTCAAGACCGGCGTGAAGGCTGTGGATCTCTTCTCGCCGCTTTGCCTTGGCCAGCGTCTCGGTGTCTTTGCAGGGTCGGGCGTCGGCAAATCGACCCTTCTGTCGATGCTCGCCCGGGCCGATGCCTTCGACAAGGTGGTCATTGCCCTGGTCGGCGAACGTGGCCGCGAAGTCCGGGAGTTCATCGAGGATACGCTCGGCGACAACATGGCGAAATCGATTGCCGTCGTCGCGACAAGCGATGAAAGCCCGATGCTGCGCAAGATGGCGCCGCTCGTGGCCATCACGATCGCCGAGCATTTCCGCGACCAGGGCGACAACGTCCTGTTCATCGCAGACAGCATCACGCGCTTCGCCCATGCCATCCGCGAAGTGGCTGTCGCCTCCGGCGAGCCGCCGATCGCCCGTGGCTACCCGGCCTCCGTCTTCACCGAACTGCCGAGGCTGCTCGAGCGCGCCGGTCCCGGTGCCGAGGGCGCCGGGACGGTGACGGCCATCATCTCGATCCTCGTCGACGGCGACAACCATAACGACCCGATCGCTGATTCCACGCGCGGCATCCTGGACGGCCATCTCGTGCTCGACCGGAGCCTGGCGGAGGAGGGGCGCTATCCGCCGATCAACCCGCTCGCGTCGATTTCCCGATTGGCCCGCAAGGCATGGACGCCGGACCAGGAAAAGCTCGTCTCCCGTCTGAAGTCCCTCATTCATCGCTACGAGGAGACCCGTGATCTCCGGCTGATCGGGGGCTACCGTGCGGGAACGGACCCGGATCTCGACATGGCAATCAAGCAGGTTCCGGTCATCTACGAGGTGCTGAAGCAAACGCCGGGCGAGCAGCCTTCTGCCGACGCCTATGCCGATCTCGCCACAGCGCTGCGCAACGCGGCCAGCCAGGTGCCCGGGGCGGCGCCGAACAGACAAAGAGGATGACGATGCGAGAGAGCGAAACAGTGGAGCAGGCCGAGCAGTCGATGAACCCACGCGCCAAGCCGGCCCCCGGCAGCGACCGTCTGTTGATCGCCACGGGACTTGTTCTTGCCGCCGCCTCGGCTTTCTTCCCCTGGTATGTCTTTTTCAACCAGGACAAGTTCGGCATCCGGACCGAGACATTCGCACATACGCGCGACCTGCCGCCGCTGCCTCCGCGCAACGTGATGAGCGTCTCGCCGCTCGCGATGACCGACAGTACCGACGACGGCGCACGGCCGGCTCCTGCCGAGCCGGCCGATGCATTGACCACGGCGACGGTCTCGTCCCTTGGTGACGAGGAAGAGGGCGGCGAGGCCCGGCCCGATCAGCCCTTCCCCGGCAAAGGCGGGTTCCGCCTGCTGCATGTCGCCAACGGCCGTGCGATGATCGAAGACCGCTCCGGAATGTACATGGTCCGGATCGGGTCGATTCTTCCCGACAACAGCAAGCTCGCGACCATCGAGCAGCGCGATGGCCACTGGGTCATCGTCACCTCGTCAGGCGAAGTCTATGAGGATGGGGCCGCGGCCCGTCCGTAAGTCCCACGCAAGATTACCCGCATAGGCTCCAGACAAACGATGGAGAAGCCTATGCAACCGATTCAACTGTTCGCGCTGGCGTCACGACAGGCTGAATGGCTGTCGGTCCGCCAGGAGGTCGTTGCCACCAACATCGCCAACGCCAACACGCCGAAGTACCAGGCCAAGGACATCACCCCCTTCGATGCCGTGCTCGACGATACGCAGATGCGCATGGCGCGGACGCATCCCGGCCATCTGTCCGCGAGCCAGTTCAGCCAGGACATTGCCGTTCGCGAGAACGAGCTGAACGACGAGATCGGTATCCAGGAGTCCGGCAACACCGTTTCGCTTGCCGAAGAACTCACCAAGACCGGTGAAATCAAGAAGCAGTACGAGCTCGGCACGAGCCTCGTGAAGTCCTTTCATAGCATGATGCTCATGACGGTAAGAAGGTAAGCAAATGGATCCGCTTTCAGCCGCTTCCAAGATCGCAGGCTCCGGGCTTGAAGCACAGGCAACGCGCCTGCGCATCGTCTCGGAAAACATCGCTAACGCCCGTTCGACCGGCGATACCCCCGGTGCAGACCCCTATCGACGCAAGACGATCACGTTCGGAGCGGAGCTCGATCGCGCAGCGCAGGTCGAACTGGTCAAGGTGGAGAAGCTCGGCACCGACGCTTCCGACTTCATCGAGGAATATGACCCGAACCATCCCGCGGCGGATGAACGGGGCATGGTGAAGCTTCCGAACGTCAACATGCTGATCGAGATGGCCGACATGCGAGAGGCCAACCGGACGTACGAAGCGAACCTCCAGACCATCAAGCAGACGCGCGAGCTCGTTGCCGCGACGATCGACCTTCTGAAGAGCGGACAATGATCGACAACATCACCAAGGTAAGTTCCCTGTCCTCCACCCGCGGCCTGGAGTCGCTGGTTGAAAGCGGCTCGTCCACCCAGGGCGTTGTAACGCCGGGCGAAAACACGGGGCTCAACTTCGCAAGCGTGCTCGGCAGCATGGCGACGGATTCGATGAACAGCCTGAAGGCTGCCGAGACCAAGTCCTTCGAAGCGATCCAGGGCAAGGCGAGCCTCCGAGAAGTCACGGATGCGGTGATCGAGGCCCAGCAGTCGCTCAACACCGCCATCGCGCTCCGCGACAAGATCGTGAACGCGTATCTCGAAATCACCAAGATGTCGATCTAACGGACGGGAGACCAGGACATGAGAGCGCTTGCCGTCGCAGCGACGGGCATGGATGCCCAGCAGACCAATCTCGAGGTCATCGCCAACAACATCGCCAACATCAACACCACGG
>DASUPM010000608.1:0-2323 GCA_036281095.1 Pseudorhizobium sp. | reverse complement strand
TAAATGCGTCCGCCGTCGCGCCGGCGAACCCTGCGATCACCTCACCCTTGGCGAGACGGCGCACCTTGCGCGCATTTCCCTTCATGACGGTCTGGCCGAGACTCACCTGGCCGTCGCCCGCCATGATCACCTTGCCGCCCTTCCGGACTGTAATGATTGTCGTCATCTTGCACCCATCGACCCCGTCCGGGGCACTCTCTGGAGAGGCTCCGTTCCGCCTCCGTCGGGCTCTATGTAAGTGGGGCCGGGCTGATTGCAAACGCCCGCCACCAGATGATGCACTCGGGTGCTTTTGCTGGATATTTCCCGACCTCCCTGTTATGGAGCGCTCATTGAGCGCATGGAGCAGATTATGGGTGAGACAGCCGCGGCACGTACGGGTTCCGTATCTCGCAAGACCAACGAGACGTCCGTTGCCGTCACCGTCGATCTTGACGGTACCGGCACGGCGAAGATTTCGACGGGTGTCGGCTTCTTCGACCACATGCTGGACCAGCTCTGCCGCCACTCCCTGATCGACATGCAGATCGACGTGCAGGGCGACCTCCACATCGATGATCACCACACGGTGGAAGATACCGGCATCGCCATCGGACAGGCGATTTCCAAGGCGCTCGGAGACCGCCGCGGGATCACCCGCTATTCGTCGATCGACCTTGCCATGGACGAGACGATGACCAAGGCTGCGGTCGACCTTTCGGGGCGGCCGTTCCTCGTCTGGAATGTCGAATTCACCTCTCCCAAGATCGGCAACTTCGATACGGAGCTGGTGCGGGAATTCTTCCAGGCCTTCACCCAGCATGCCGGCATCACGCTGCATGTCTTCAACTACTACGGCGCGAACAACCATCATGTGGCGGAGACATGCTTCAAGGCGGTGGCGCGCTGCCTTCGCACCGCCACCGAGATCGATCCGCGGCAGGCGAACCGCGTGCCCTCCACCAAGGGCATGCTGGTCTGAGGAGACGTCTTGAAAAGCTACCTCGTCCTGACCCCGCCGGGCCGGCCCGATCCGGATCACCGAAGGACCATCATCCTTGCGGACAGGTTCTCCTGGCTGGCTCTGCTCTTTCCGTGGATCTGGCTGCTGACGAAGCGCCTGTGGCTGGCCGCCGCGGTGGTGTTCCTGCTGCAACTCGTGGCAGGGCAACTGACGCAGATGCCCGGACTGGAGATTGCCGGCTTTCTCTTCGCCCTGTCGATCAACCTGCTGGTTGCACTGGAAGGCCGCCACTTCTATAGCGAAACGCTCATCCGCCGCGGCTGGACCCTTGCCGCCGTTTTGGCTGCAACCGATCTGGACACGGCGGAAGAACTCTATCTTTCGGGGGAGGCGCGGGAACTTCCCCCCACCTCGGACTGGGCCAAGCGGATCGAACCGCGGTTGCAGTCGGGATGGAGCCAGGGCGGGATCGGGCTCTTCGATCATCAAGGAGGACGCTGATGCGCGTCGCTATCATCGACTACGGCTCGGGCAACCTGCGATCCGCGACCAAGGCGTTCGAACGCGCCGCACACGAGGCCGGCCTCGATGCCACGATCGAGCTGACGGACAAGGCCGACGTCGTCGCCAAGGCAGACCGCATCGTCCTGCCGGGTGTCGGCGCCTATGCCGATTGCCGCGCCGGGCTCGATGCGGTGCCGGGCATGTACGATGCACTGGTTGATGCCGTCGAGAAAAAGGCCCGACCTTTCTTCGGCATCTGCGTCGGAATGCAGCTGATGGCTTCGCGCGGGCTCGAAAAGACCGTCACTCAAGGCTTTGGCTGGATTGAAGGCGATGTCAAAGAGATGACACCCGCCGACCCGGACCTGAAGATCCCGCAGATCGGCTGGAACACACTGGATCTACGCCATCCTCACCCGCTCTTCGAGGGCATTCCGACGGGGCCGGACGGACTGCATGCCTATTTCGTCCACTCCTACCATCTTGCGGCGAAAAATGCTGTGGACGTCATCGCCACCACTGACTACGGCGGGCCTATGACCGCCTTCGTCGGACGCGACAACATGGCCGGCTCTCAGTTCCACCCGGAAAAGAGCCAGACGCTCGGCCTGGCCCTGATCACCAATTTCCTGCGCTGGAAGCCCTGAGGCTCGCGCAGCAGCAAGGACAAGACGACATGATCCTCTTTCCCGCCATTGACCTGAAGGACGGCCAGTGCGTTCGCCTCAAGCTCGGCGACATGGAGCAGGCCACCGTCTACAACGCCGATCCCGCCGCCCAAGCAAAGTCCTTCGAGGATCAAGGCTTTGAGTGGCTGCATGTCGTCGATCTCAACGGCGCTTTTGCCGGTGAGAGCGTAAACGGCGCGGCGGTCGA
>DASUPM010000607.1:0-3547 GCA_036281095.1 Pseudorhizobium sp. | reverse complement strand
CTCTCGTTGCTCAATGTCGGCGGCGAGGGCAGGATGCGGGAGGCACTCGGCTGGCTGGGCTTCCTTGCCTCGGCGGTCTGCGTCCTCCTGTCCGAGTCTCGCGGCGTACTGCCCATTCCGGGCATCGCCCTGGTCCTCTTCCTGGCACTCTATCCGGAGCAGCGCGCCCGGTTCCGGAACTGGAAGGCGGTCGCCGTCGCCCTCGTTGCGGCCAGCGTGATCCTGATCGTCGCATACGACCGCCTCGGGCGGCTTTGGCTTCTTTTCACCTCTATCTTCGGGCTCGTACCTGGTGCGCAGGACCAGTCGCTGAACCTGCGCGTCAGGATGTGGGAGCATGCGCTGCAACTGATCGCCGACAGCCCCTGGTTTGGCCACGGCCTTCAGAACCGGGACGCGCTGATTGCCGAGATCGGAATGAACTATACCCATTTCCACAACGGCTTCCTCACGGCACTGGTGGACAGCGGTTTCATCGGGCTCGTAGCCATTGTCTTGCTGATCCTCGCGCCGATTGCCAATGTCGTGGCAAATCCCGCGAAAGTCCGCTGGCGCACGCGCTTCTTCGTCGCCATCATGATCGCCGTCAGTTGCATCTTCGGAGGGATGACCAACTTCATCTTCCTCCACGATATCTATGACAGTGTCTTTCTGTGGTCTGCCCTCATCGTCGCCATGCCGCTGGCATATGCAGACGAAGAGAGCCAGCAACGGAGCGACGGAGCCCATGGCACGTGAGATCAAGCCCTTCCGGCCGAGGGGCGAGCTGCAGATCGCCGAGGTTGCGAACGGCATCATCGATCCGGTGCTGGCGCGTCGGGCAGGTATTTCCACTGCCCTTCTGGGATCCTGGGACGAGATCGCCGGTGAGGACTTAGCCGATTGCAGCCGGCCGGAAAAGATTTCCTGGCCGCGCAGGGATGCCTCGGACGATGCGGGAGGGCACCAGCCGGGCGTGCTGACGATCGCCTGCGAAGGTGCGCGCGCTCTATTCCTCACCCACACGCAGGGCGAACTGATCGCGCGCATCAATGCCTTCTTCGGCTTCCCGGCCGTCCGCCAGATCCGCATCGTGCAGAAGCCGGTCTCGCAGGCTGTGAAGCATCGCCGCCCGCCGCAGCCTCTGAAGGGCGAGGCGGCGAGACGCCTGGAGGATATGATGGAAGGCATCGAGAGCGAGGCGCTGAAGAAGGCGGTCGCGCGGCTCGGCACCGCCGTGCTGCAGAAGAAGCGCTGATTTCGTACAGCCGCCGTTCAGCTTCCTGCTGTCACAAACCTTTGAAGGATTTCGCTGTTCGCTATCTTGTTCCGGTTTCAAGGGCGCGATACGGAAATGCCGACCTTTTTGCACTCCAAGGCAGGTGTCCGATGATGATGACCGAAACCACCCTTACCCGACGCGCGCTTCTCGGCGGCGTCGCTGCCACGGCTCTGGTCCTGGCGCTGCCATTCTCGGCGACCACCGCCTTTGCGCAGGACGTTCCCGAGGCCCAGGGTGACGTCGACATGGCCGAGGTGCTGGAGCCGGGCCCGCTGCCGGAGATGGCCATCGGCGAGGAGAATGCGCCCGTCACCATCGTCGAATACATGTCGATGACCTGCCCGCATTGCGCGACCTTCCACAACAACACGTTCGACGAGATCAAGACGAAGTACGTCGATACGGGCAAGGTGCGCTTCATCATCCGCGAATTCCCCTTCGATCCGCGCGCGGCTGCCGCCTTCATGCTGGCACGCTGCAATCCCGCCAAGCCTGAAGAGGCAAGCACGCCGGAGCAGTATTTCCCGATGGTTTCCATGCTGATGAAGCAACAGGAAACCTGGGCGGCAGCAGAAGACGGTCGCGCGGCGCTGCTGCAGATGTCGAAACTTGCCGGTTTCTCACAGGAGACTTTCCAGGCCTGCTTGACGAACCAGAAACTTCTCGATGATGTGAACGCCACGATGAAGCGTGGTGCCGACGAGTTCGGTGTCAATTCGACGCCGACCTTCCTCGTCAACGGCAAGCGCTATGCGGGGGCCATGTCTGTTGAAAGCATGTCGGCTCTTATCGACAGCTTGCTCTGAGTTCGTTCATGAATTGAGCGGCGGCGGCACACTCGTGTCCGCCGCTCCTCTCCGGAGCGCGGCATGAAGTTCAACAAGCTGCGCGTCGTCGGCTTCAAGTCCTTCGTAGAACCCACCGAATTCTTCATCGAGCGCGGACTGACTGGCGTGGTCGGCCCGAACGGCTGCGGCAAGTCGAACCTCGTCGAGGCGCTGCGCTGGGTGATGGGGGAAAACTCCTACAAGAACATGCGCGCGTCCGGCATGGACGACGTCATCTTCTCCGGCTCCGGCAACCGGCCGGCCCGCAATACCGCCGAAGTCGCGCTCTTTCTCGACAATTCCGACCGCACGGCGCCGGCAGCCTTCAACGATTCCGACGAAATCCAGGTCTCTCGCCGCATCGAGCGCGAGAACGGTTCCGTCTATCGCATCAACGGCAAGGAAGCCCGGGCAAAGGACGTCCAGCTTCTGTTCGCCGATGCATCGACCGGCGCCCGTTCTCCGTCGATGGTCGGGCAGGGGCGGATCGGCGAACTCATCAATGCGAAGCCGCAGGCCCGCCGCCAGCTCCTGGAAGAGGCCGCCGGCATCTCCGGGCTCCATTCGCGACGCCACGAGGCGGAACTGCGGCTGCGTGCGGCGGAAGGCAATCTCGAGCGGCTCGAGGACATCGTCGCGCAGCTCGAGAGTCAGATCGAGAGCCTGAAGCGTCAGGCGCGACAGGCGAACCGCTTCAAGATGCTGTCTGCCGACATCCGCTCTCGCGAGGCGATCCTGCTCCACATCCGGTGGACCCAGGCGAGTGAAACGGAGCTGGAGGCGGAAACCGCGCTCAACCGGGCAACCGTGGTCGTCGCCGAAAAGGCACAGGCCCAGATGGAGGCGGCGAAGGCTCAGGCGATCGCCAGCCTCAAGCTGCCCGAACTGCGCGAGGAGGAGGCGAAGGCGGGAGCGGCACTCCAGCGCATCCAGATCGCCCGCACGCAGCTGGACGAGGAAGCAGGCCGCCTCCTGAAGCGTCGCGACGAACTGGCACGCCGCCTTCTGCAACTGGCCGAGGACATCCGCCGCGAAGAGCAGCTCGTCGCGGATAACGCCGCCTTCCTCGCGAAACTCGCTGAAGAGGAAGGGGAGATCAACGACATCCTGGCCGACTCCGGCGCGGAGGCGGAGGAGCTTCGGCAGACCTTCGAGGCTGCGGCGGCGACTTTGGCCGAAGGTGAGAAGCAGTTTGCCGCGATCACGGCCGAGCGCGCCGAGGCGGCAGCATCCCGCACGCAGCTGGAACGGCTGATCCGTGACCTGGCGGAACGCCGCCAGCGGCTCGATCGCCAGCTTCAGGACGCCGAGGCGGAGCTGGGGGCGATTGCGGAAAAGCTCTCTGCCCTCGATGATCCGGGCGAAAGGCGCGAAGCCGTGGAGGCGGCCGAGTTCGCGGTGGAGGATGCCGCGGCGGCCGCGGAAGAGCTGGAGGCGGCGCTTGCTCGTGCGCGTTCCG
>DASUPM010000606.1:0-6967 GCA_036281095.1 Pseudorhizobium sp. | reverse complement strand
GCTCCCGTCCCGCAAGCGGCCGGCGCCGATGAGCAGCGACATTGATCGAACCCACTTCCTTGCTCGATCCCGCATGACGACAGCCGCGGCGTTTTTTGAAACACTGCGGGTGTGATTCGGGGCAGGCGAGGGAAGACGTTCAGATGGAGCGGCTGGCAGGAAGGGTGATGCTTCTTTGGGGCGTGCGGCGGATGGCGCTTGCCGTCGCGGCCGGCGCCTTCGGTGCCCTGGCCCTGCCGCCTTTCGAGGTCTTCGGCGCCCTCTTCCTCTCCTTCACGCTTCTCGTCTGGCTGATGGACGGACTAGCGTCCCATCCGGACGGTGCATGGTTCGCCCGCTTGCGCTCCGCCTTTTTCCTGGGGTGGCTGTTCGGGCTTGGCTATTTCGTGGCCGGTCTCTGGTGGCTCGGCAATGCTCTTCTCGTGGAGGCCGATCAGTTCGCCTGGGCCTTGCCTCTCGCGGTCCTCGGGCTGCCTGCCTTCCTCGCGCTGTTCTACGGAATTGCCACCGGCCTCGCGAGCCTCTTGTGGTCGGACGGGTTTGCGCGTCTCGCTGCCCTGGCATTCGGCTTCGGGCTGGCCGAATGGCTGCGGAGCTTCGTTGCGACGGGTTTCCCCTGGAACGCGATCGGCTACGGTGCCATGCCGACCCCCTTGATGATGCAGTCGGCAGGAGTCATCGGCATCTTCGGCGTCACGTCGCTCGCTGTCGTCGTCTTTTCGGCGCCGGCTCTCTTCGGCACTCGCCGCGGACTGCGGACAGGCCTGTCGGTGGCCGCTCTTCTGCTTGCGGCGCATCTCGGCTACGGGGCTTATCGTCTGTCGACCGCCGAGATGGCTTCCGATCCCGATGCGCCGGTGGTGCGTCTCGTGCAGCCGGTCCTCGATCAGTCGCGCAAGCTTGAAAACACCGACAGGGCAGAGATCTTCGAGGAACACCTCGCCTTGTCCGCCCTGCCCCCGCAGGACGGTGGACGCAGGCCGGACATCGTCATCTGGCCGGAGACCTCCGTACCGTTCATTCTTACGGAGAACAAGGACGCGCTCGTGCGCATCGCAGAGGTATTGCAGGATGGCCAGATCCTGATTGCGGGTGCCGTCAGGGTCGAATATGCCGCTGCCGGCAATGCGCCCCGCTTCTACAATTCGGTTTATGTCATCGATTCCAGCGGACAGATTCTCGGGGCCTCCGACAAGGTGCACCTGACGCCGTTCGGTGAATACGTGCCCTACGAGGACTGGCTGCGGGATTGGGGCGTGGACAACCTGGTTTCACTTCCCGGCGGTTTCTCCGCCTCGGCGACGCGCTCGCTGCTTACCTTGCCGAGCGGCCTGACGCTTTATCCCCTGATCTGCTACGAAGCGATCTTTCCGGGAGAGATCGGCGGCGGGGTCGGCCGGGCGGCGGCCATCCTGAACATTACCAATGATGCCTGGTTCGGCGAGACGCCGGGCCCGCACCAGCATTTCCAGCAGGCCCGGATAAGGGCGGTGGAGAACGGCCTTCCCCTCATTCGCGATGCCAATAGCGGGATATCGGCAGTGGTAGATCCCCTCGGCCGTGTCATCGACGGGCTGGCATTCAACCATAAAGGCGTCGTGGATTCGCCTCTGCCCGCCTCCTCTGTGCAGGCGTGGGACAAATCTGTCCGAAACATGAACTTCCTGATGATCCTCGTTTTTATGTTGTTGATTGCAATTTTTGCTCGCAGGGGTTTTAAAATCGGAGCGAATTGACCGAAAACCCCTGAAATCGCATAGTGGCCTCACCTCGGTTCCTGAGTGTGCTGTTTGATGCGGCCACGGTTTGGCCACAGACGCTTGAGCATCATCCCGCGCAACAGACTCACGACCACCAACTTGTCAGGACACAGTGATGATTGAGAATAAGAAGAAGCCGAACCCGATCGACATTCATGTCGGAAGCCGGATTCGTCTTCGTCGCACGATGTTGGGAATGAGCCAGGAGAAGTTGGGAGAGAGCCTGGGCATCACGTTTCAGCAGATTCAGAAATACGAGAAGGGCACCAACCGCGTTGGCGCAAGCCGGCTGCAGAACATCTCGAGCATTCTGAACGTGCCTGTGTCCTTCTTCTTCGAGGATGCTCCGGGCGAAAATCAGGGCACGGCGCGGGGAATGGAGGAAGCCTCCAGTTCCAACTATGTCGTGGACTTCCTGTCTTCCTCGGAAGGGCTTCAACTCAACCGCGCCTTCGTCAAGATTGCGGATCCGAAGGTACGGCGCCGTATCGTGGATCTCGTCAAGACGCTCGGTTCGGAGAACGAGGCTGAATAGCCGCCGTTGCGGTTGTGACACTTCCGAAGGCGGCCTCCGGGCCGCTTTTTTGTTGCTTTTGCAGCACCAGGTCAACGATTTGACATATAAAGATATATTTATGTGCTTGTCTTTCGCCCGGTGAATCACTAACACATGGGCTGTTATTTCTTTGAGGGGAATCCCGGAATGCGCGAGAATTTTCTTTTTACCAGCGAGTCCGTCTCGGAAGGTCATCCCGACAAGGTCTGCGACCGGATTTCCGACGAGATCGTGGATCTTGTTTATCGTGAGGCGGGCAAGACCGGCATCGACCCATGGTCGGTTCGTATCGCCTGCGAAACCCTCGCCACCACCAATCGCGTCGTCATCGCGGGTGAGGTGCGTCTGCCTGCGAGCCTCATGAAGAAGGACAAGGATGGCAAGGACGTCATCAACCCCTCCAAGTTCAAATCGGCTGCGCGCAAGGCGATCCGGGACATCGGCTACGAGCAAGGCGGCTTCCACTGGAAGAATGCCAAGATCGACGTTCTCCTGCATTCCCAGTCTGCCGACATCGCCCAGGGCGTGGATAGCGCGGCCGACAAGCAGGGCCACGAAGGTGCCGGCGACCAGGGCATCATGTTCGGTTATGCCTGCAAGGAAACACCGGACCTCATGCCGGCGCCGATCTATTATTCCCACAAGATCCTTCAACTGCTCGCTGCTGCCCGCAAGAAGGGCGAAGGCGAGGTCGGAAGGCTTGGTCCCGATGCGAAGAGCCAGGTGACTGTCCGCTACGAAGACGGCAAGCCGTCCTGCGTCGACTCCATCGTGCTTTCCACCCAGCATTTCGACGAGAGCTGGGATTCCAAGAAGGTTCGCGCCGTCGTCGAGCCCTACATCAAGGAAGCGCTGGGGGATCTCCCGATCGCGGATGACTGCAAGTGGTACATCAATCCCACGGGCAAGTTCGTCATCGGTGGTCCTGACGGAGACGCCGGGCTTACCGGCCGCAAGATCATCGTCGATACCTATGGCGGCGCTGCCCCCCATGGCGGCGGAGCCTTCTCGGGCAAGGATACGACCAAGGTGGACCGTTCGGCTGCCTACGCCGCGCGATATCTCGCGAAGAACGTGGTTGCCGCCGGTCTTGCCGAGCGCTGCACGATCCAGATCGCCTACGCTATCGGTATCGCTCAGCCGGTCTCGATCTATGTCGATCTCCACGGCACGGGCGCGAACGTGACGGCAGAAGAGGTCGAGGCTGCCATCCGCAAGGTGATGGACCTGTCTCCGTCCGGCATTCGCCGTCACCTCGATCTCAACAAGCCGATCTACGCGAAGACGTCCGCCTACGGCCACTTCGGCCGCAAACCGGGCCGCGACGGTTCTTTCTCCTGGGAAAAGGTGGATCTCGTGAAGCCGCTGAAGGAAGCGCTCAAGGCCGCCTGATTGGCCTTTACGGAGCGGTTGTGAAAACTGTAAAGCGGGTGGCTCTCAGAGCCACCCGCTTTACTTGCTATTGGAAGACCAGTCGATGAACGATCAGCAGCGTCCGGGCCGCGCCACCGAAGCCTTCTTTGGGCGGCGAAAGGGAAAGCCGCTTCGCGAGCGCCAGGCGGAGGGGCTGGCAACCGTCCTGCCGGCTCTCAAGCTCGATCTCCATTCGGCTCCTCCGGCCAGCCTGACGGAGCTTTTCCCCGTCTCGGTTGATGAGATCCGCCTGGAAATCGGCTTTGGCGGTGGTGAACATCTGATCCATCGCGCCGCCGAATCGCCGTCGACGGGATTCATCGGCGTCGAACCCTTCGTCAACTCGATGGCCAAGCTGGTGGGGCGGGTAACCGATCTCGGCCTCAAGAATATCCGCCTCTATGACGACGACGCGACGCAGGTCCTGGACTGGCTGCCGGAGCGCTCGGTGGACCGCATCGACCTGCTCTATCCCGATCCGTGGCCGAAGCGGAAGCACTGGAAGCGGCGGTTCGTCTCGCAGGTCAACCTGGCGCGCTTTCATCGGGTACTGAGGCCCGGCGGCCTGTTTCTCTTCGCCTCCGACATCGACACCTATGTGAACTGGACGCTGATCCACTGCAGGAACCACGGCGGGTTCGAGTGGCAGGCTGCGCAGTCGTCGGATTGGCTGACGCCATTCGAGGGCTGGCCTGGCACGCGATACGAAGCCAAGGCCCGGCGCGAGGGGCGATCCTCCGCCTATCTTACGTTCCGCAAAGAAGTTGTTAGTGCAGGCTGACGGTTTTCAGGTCGTCTTCGGCAGCCTTGAAGAAGGTGCTGGACCGGTTGTCGGTCAACAGGATCGGCGTGCCGTCGGCGCCGAACAGGGCCCACAGGTCGAGGTTCGGATCCATGTCCGGCGCTTCGGGGAAGCAACGGGTGACGTCCTGGGAGCGCATCTTCCGGATGTAGCCGACTTCTCCGGCGCCGAGATGAACAAGTTCGGACAGGGTCAGGCGCATGTGCGCTTCTTTGAGGAGCATTCCTGCCTCCGACATTGAGGAGCATGACGACGATAATGTCGTTGCTTCTACTCTGAGACGGAAATGTTAATTTTTCGCCCCATGCGGACGGGATCCGGGCGGATGAGGTCGATGGAGAGAAGTCCGTTTTTCAGAGCGGCGCCAGCCACTTGCATACCATCGGCAAGCACGAACATCCGCTGGAACTGACGAGCAGCAATGCCGCGATAAAGGTAGTCGCGGTCCGGCATTTCCTTCTGCTTGCCGCGGATCAGCAACTGGTTCTCTTCCACCGTCACGTCCAGTTCGTCGTCGGAAAAGCCTGCCACCGCGAGCGTTATGCGAAGCCGCTGCGGATCGCCGGAGGAATTGGCCTGAAGACGCTCGATATTGTATGGAGGGTATCCGTCGTTGGCCTTCGCGAGCCGCTCCAGCGTCTTTTCCATGGCGTCGAAGCCCAGGAGGAGGGGGCTTGCGAACGGCGTGATCCGGCTCATCTGTCAGTCCTTGCCAAAGCGACCTCGGTTGCGGCCCGGGAGACGGCGCCGATGCCGGTCAATATGGGAAGTCCTCTACGCGGACGCAAGGCGACGCCGGATTGCCTCGCCACGACTTCGCGTGTAGCTAAGCTTCGGGAAACATTGGCGAAGGTTTGAAATGGCTGAGCGCAGGAAGATCATCATCGATACGGATCCCGGTCAGGACGATGCCGCTGCGATCATGCTCGCATTCGCAAGTCCCGAGGAGATCGAGGTTCTCGGCCTCTGCGCCGTGGCGGGCAACGTGCCTCTGGCGCTTACCAGTCGCAACATCCGGATCGTCTGCGAACTCTGCGGCCGTCCGGACGCACGGGTTTACGAGGGTGCCAGGCAGCCCCTCGGGCGCCAGCTGGTGACGGCAGAACATGTGCACGGCCGCACCGGCCTCGACGGTGCGGAACTGCCGGAACCCGCGATGCCTGTTCAGCCGCAGCACGCCGTCGAATTCATTGTCGAGACGATCATGCGCGAGCCCGCGGGCACCGTGACCCTCTGCACCCTGGGAGCGCTGACGAATGTCGCCCTTGCGCTGCAGAAGGAACCGGCGATCGCCGGCAGGGTTCGGGAGCTGGTCATGATGGGCGGTGGCTTCTTCGAGGGCGGCAACATCACGCCGGCGGCCGAATTCAACATCTATGTCGATCCGGAGGCGGCCGCAGCAGTCTTTTCCTCCGGGATGCCGATCGTGATGATGCCGCTCGACGTCACCCACCAGTTACTGACCCGCAAGGACCGGGTTGCGAAGATTGCGGCGCTCGGGACCCGTCCCGCCCAGGTTCTGGTCGATTGGCTCGCCTTCTTTGAGCGCTTCGACGAAGAGAAATACGGCTCCGATGGCGGGCCGCTCCACGACCCGTCCGTCATCGCCTACCTGCTCAAGCCGGAACTCTTTTCCGGGCGCCATTGCAATGTCGAGATCGAGACGCAATCCGAGCTGACGGTGGGAATGACCGTCGTCGATTGGTGGCGGGTGACGGGACGCAAGCCGAACGCCATGGTCATGCGCGATGTCGATGCCGATGGATTCTTCGAACTGCTGACGGAGCGGGTCGCCCGCCTCTAAAGAGCAGGGCCGGCCTGAAGATGGCGGCTGACCTCCGCCTCCGTCGGGATCGAGGGTTGGGCACCGGGTTTCAGGCATGCGAGCGAGCCGGCGACCGCGGCTCGGCGAAGCGCCTGGTCGAACGGAATCCGCCTGTCTAGACCGGCGGCAAGGTAGCCGCAGAAGGTGTCGCCCGCTCCGACCGTATCGATCGGCTCGATCTTGAGGCCCTGCGCTCTGTGGAGCACGCCGCCGCGAAAGGCGATGACGCCCTCTGCGCCGAGGGTGATGATGTAGGTCTGGCCGGTCTCATCATGCATCCGCTTCAAAGCGTCTTCGCGGTCCGCGGGACTGAGGTCGGTCGCCCCCGCCAGAAGCTCGAATTCCGTTTCGTTGGCGACGACCACGTCTGCTAGACGGGCGAGGCGTGCTGCATCCTCCGTCAAGGGGGCGGTGTTCAGTACGGAGACGATGCCTTTTGCCCGAGCGGCATCGAGCGCCGCTTCGATGGCGGCTGCGGGAACCTCCATCTGCAACATCAGGACGTCGTCCGACCGCATGGCGTCCATGACCGCTCCGACCTGCGCTTCGCCGATCGTGCCATTGGCTCCGGGAACGACGGCGATCATGTTTTCCCCTGTGCCGCCGACGAG
>DASUPM010000605.1:0-2813 GCA_036281095.1 Pseudorhizobium sp. | reverse complement strand
GTCAGGTTCCCGGCGATGCGCCGCCACGGATACTGATCGGTGGCTCACTCTATCTCGTCGGCAACGTGCTTGCCGACAACGGGACGCCCCCGACCTGAACGGACGAAAAAGCCCGGCTCGATGGCCGGGCTTTTGAATTGAATAGCGAGAGGCCTCAGGCTGCGCCGGAAATCCAGGCGGAAAGCGCAGTCTTCGGCGCAGCGCCGACCTTGATATCGGCCACTTCGCCGCCCTTGAACATGGCGAGCGTAGGGATGGACCGGACGCCGAACTTGGCCGCGAGCTCAGGATTTTCGTCGATGTTCAGCTTGACGACCTTCACCTTTCCGGCGAGCTCGTTGGAGATTTCTTCAAGGCTCGGGCCGATCATTTTGCACGGACCGCACCATTCCGCCCAGAAATCCACGACGACGGGCTCGGCGGCGTCCAGAACTTCCGCCTGGAAATTGCTGTTATCGACTTTCACGGTAGCCATTGGGCTCTCCTTGGGAAGATTCGGTTGTGCACAATGTGAGGCCCGTGGAGCCTCATTTCAATAGCGCTATCTCACTTTGTCTTGAGCTCTGCAAGCGAGCGATCGAGTATCTCGCGGGAGAGCGATATCACCTCTCCGGTTTCCGTATAGGCAAGAACGCAGCGGAATTCGTGCCTCGGATAGAGGGGCGCGAGTATCTGCCGATAGAGTGCAAGCTGAACGCGGTGCGCCAGAGGTACGTCCTCTTCCCGTCTTGGAGGAATTCTGTTCGTCTTGTAGTCGAGAATGGTTACCTCGCCGTCGCCCACCGCCATCCGGTCCACGCGTCCGGAGATCGCGTAATCGCTGCCGTTGAGCGCCAGCGTCCCCATGATCGATACTTCCGCCCGGCTGTGACCCGAGAAAACCGGTTGCATCTCGGGATGCGCGAGAATCGACAGAACGCACTCGATCAGTCTTTCCCGCGGCTCTGCCGGCCAGAAGCGGGCGGCACGCTCTGCATAGCGCTTTGCGGCCTGTGGCCTCTCCTCGGGGGGGAAATCAGGCAAGACCTGCAGCATGCGGTGCACGAGACGGCCCTTCTGCAGGGCAAGGCTGCTGCCGCCTTTCTCGCCGAACAGGGGGGAGCCCATGATCAAGTCGTCCGCTTCGTCTTCGATCATCACACCGGCGCCGGAGGGGCTGAGGGGGCGGGGAAGCGAAACCTGGGGCGGCAACGACTTTCCAAGTGCGGCCGGAAGCGGAAGGGCGGTCCCGCGCACATCGCCGGAGACCTCCGCGTGCTTTACCCTGCTGGGGGAGGCGGGAAGCCGCCAACGGAGTCCGCTCCACTCGCTATCCAGCCCTGTAAACCGGGCGGCGCTGCAGTGCTCGGGATGGCTGCGGAGCGCGTTGCCGATCATCGAATGCCAGGTATCGGGATTCGCTTTTGCTCCCCTGTAGCCGCAGACGATCAGCCGGTCGGCGGCACGTGTCATGCCCACATAGAGAAGTCGCCGGTATTCCTCCTCGGTGCTCCGTTTCAGTCGCTCGTCATCGAGCGCCGTGACGGAGTTCGCGAGTGTGGCCGACGGCACCCATGCCGGAATCTCGACATCTTGGTGGGGAACGAGCCGCAGCTTTGGTACATGCGAGGAGACGAAGGCTTTCGATCCGCCGTCGACGAGAAAGACGATCGGTGCCTCCAGCCCTTTGGAGGCGTGCACGGTCATGATGCGGACTTCGTTGCGTCCGCCGTCCTGTTCCCGCTTGACCTCCGGCGATTCCATCTCCAGCGTCGCGACGAAAGACTGCAGCCCCGGCAGGCCCTTGCCTTCGTGATCGAGTGCAAAGGTGAGGAACTCGTCGAGGATGTCGCCGGCTTCCGCGCCCAGGCGGCCTAGGAACTTCCGGCGCCCACCCATCTGCCCGAGAAGGCGGGCATAGAGGTCGTGTGGGCTCATGTGCCGCGAGAGCGAGAGAAGCTGGTTAAGCCTCTCGACCGTGGACGCGAACCTCAGCGGCTGCTCCTCCGCCAACCGGCCGAGATGCTGCCAGACGCTCCTCCGTTCCGGACGCAGCGCCGCGGCTTCGAAGACATCGTCCTCGGAAAGGTCGAACAGCGGGCTCTTGAGGAGGGCGGCGAGCGATAGATCATCCTGCGGCAGGACGAGGAAGCGCCCGAGCGCCAACAGGTCCTGCACCGCGATATGGCTGGTGAGCCGCAGGCGGTCGGCACCCGCTACGGGGATGTTGTTGCGGCGCTTCAAGGCTCGAGTGAGCGCATTGACGAACGCGTCGCGCTTGCGAACCAGCACGAGTATATCGCCCGGTTCGATCGGGCGCTCGGCGCCCTTATCGATGATCGTTTCCCGGCCGATCATCTCGTCAATGGAGTGGGAGATCCGGGCAGCGAGGATGGCGGATGGCGCCTTGTCGGGCGTCGCGTCGAATGGTGCGGTCCAGTCGTCGGCGGTGTCGGCGACCTCCGGCTCGACGACATCCCACACGTCGACGGCGCCTGGATGACCGATGCGGTTCGATAGGTGGATGATCGGCTCGTCGTCGAAGGAAAGGCCGCGGGCGTTATCCGCCAGCGAGAACACGTGATCGACGGCGGCGAGGACATCTGCGGTGGAGCGAAAGGAGAGCGGCAGCCGTACGGAGTTGAAGGTCTGGCCAGCGGAGAGCACATCCGTGGAGGTCTGGTCGCGTTCGCTTTTAAAGCGTTCCGGTCGAGCTCCCTGGAAGGAGTAGATCGACTGCTTCTCGTCGCCAACGGCAAAGATCGTCCGGCGGATATCGCGGGCGCTGCGGCCCGAATAGAATTCCTCGGCCAGGGACTTGATGACCGACCATT
>DASUPM010000604.1:0-2461 GCA_036281095.1 Pseudorhizobium sp. | reverse complement strand
GCCCTGGGCCAGGCGATCGGCGGTCGACGGCAGGATGAACTTCGGCTGCCGGTTCGAACCGTCCTGCGCCAGCCGCGGGATCGTGTCGCCGATCTTGGGATTGGCGAAGCGCCGCTCGATGAGGTCGTAATAGTCGTTGAGGTCGGTATCCGGCACCGGAGGTACGATCGGGATGATCTCCTCCTTCTCCAGCTTCGACAGGAAGGCGCGGATCAGCGGGTTCTCCATCGCCTCGTGGACGAAATGGATGTCCATGAGCGCCGCCGGATAGGCGATCGCCGCATGTCCGCCGTTCAGGATGCGGATCTTCATGTGCTCGTAGGGCGCGACATCGGGCACGAACTGCACGCCGACCTCTTCCAGTGCCGGACGTCCCGCTGGAAAATTGTCCTCCATCACCCACTGCTTGAACTCTTCGCAGAAGACCGGCCAGTTGTCCTCGATGCCGAACGTGTCGCGGAGGAACTCGATCTCCCGCTGGCCGGTGGCCGGTGTGATGCGGTCCACCATGGAACTCGGGAAGGCTACGTTGGCCGCGATCCATTCCGCGAATGCCGGGTCCGACAGGGCGGCCAGCCCGACCACGGCATTTTCCGTCACTTCGCCGTTGCCGGGAATGTTGTCGCAGGACATGATGGTGAACGGAGCAATGCCCTTCGCTCTCCGCCGTTTCAGTCCCGCGACGATCAGTCCGAAGACGGTCTTCGGCCTGTCCGGATTCTGTCCGTCCTGGAAAATGGCGGGATGTCCCGGATTGAAGGCGCCGGAGGCGTCGATGAAGTAGCCGCCTTCGGTAATCGTCATCGAGACGATGCGGATCCGCGGGTCCGCCAGCGCAGCAACGATCGTTTCCGCATCCCCCGGCGCGATAATGTCGATCATCGGCGCCGTGACGCGCGCCGCGGTCCGGTTGTTGTCCTGCTCCACCACCGTCGTCAGAAAATTCTGCGCCGCGAGCTTCTCGCGCATGGTCGCATCGGACGGCATGACACCGGCGCCGACGATAGCCCAGTCCAGGCCGTGGCCCTTGTTGAAAAGGTCGTCGAGGTAGACCGCCTGATGCGCGCGATGGAAGTTGCCGACACCGAAATGCAGGATGCCGGGCGTCAGCATGATCGGGTCATACGCAGGCACGGCCGCCGTGTGTGCGACTTCACCGAGCGTGGCTGAGGATAGTTTGACGGTCATTGCGAACTCCACCCCGGCGTCAGATGGCCAGGCCCTTTTCATCGAAGCGATGCAGCTTCGTCTCGTTCGGCGTCAGGTAGATCCGGTCGCCATGGCGCGCGTTGAACTCCCCGTCGCAGCGCGCATTGATCTGACCGATGCCCTGCACATCCACGTGAAGGAAGGTGTCGGAACCCAGATGCTCGGCCACCGTGACCGTTCCGCTCCACAATCCGCTCTCGTGCGACAGCGCAAAATGCTCCGGCCGGATGCCGGCGGTCTTGGCGCCCTTCGAGCGCGCAAAGTCACCCTCGATCAGGTTCATCTTCGGCGAGCCTATGAAACCGGCGACGAAGAGATTGCGAGGCTTCGAATAGAGGTCCAGCGGCGAGCCGACCTGCTCGATATTGCCGCGATTGAGGACGACGATCTTGTCGGCCATGGTCATGGCCTCCACCTGATCGTGCGTCACGTAGACCATCGTCGTCTTCAACTGGTGGTGAAGCTGGCTGATCTCCAGCCGCATCGTCCCGCGAAGCGCTGCGTCGAGGTTGGAAAGCGGCTCATCGAAGAGGAATGCCGAGGGCTCCCGCACGATCGCGCGGCCGATCGCGACGCGCTGGCGCTGTCCACCGGAAAGCTGCGAGGGCCTGCGCTCCAGATAGTCGGTGAGATTGAGCACGCGGGCGGCGTCGGTGACCTTCTGGTCGATGACGGCCTTGTCGACCTTTGCCATCTTGAGCGGAAAGGCGATGTTGTTGCGCACGCTCATATGCGGATAGAGCGCGTAGGACTGGAAGACCATCGCGAGGCCGCGTTGCGCCGGCGCCTTGTCCGTCACGTCCTGCCCGTCGATCAGGATCGAGCCGCCGCTGACGTCTTCGAGGCCCGCGATCAGGCGCAGGAGCGTGGACTTTCCGCAGCCGGACGGACCGACGAAGACCACGAACTCGCCATCCTTGATCTCCAGATCGATCGAAGGGATGACCTTCGCCTCCCCGAAGGATTTCGACACCTTGTTGAGCGTGATGCTGCCCATCTTCGTCTTCCCTACTTAACCGCGCCGAAGGTCAGGCCGCGAACGAGTTGCTTCTGGCTGAACCAGCCCATGATCAGGATCGGCGCGATCGCCATGGTCGAGGCCGCCGAGAGCTTCGCCCAGAACAGCCCCTGCGGACTGGAGAAGGAGGCGATGAAGGCGGTCAGCGGCGCTGCGTCCGTCGTCGTCAGCCGGATCGTCCAGAACGCCTCGTTCCAGGCGAGGATGATGTTGAGGAGCAGCGTGGAGGCGATG
>DASUPM010000603.1:0-7876 GCA_036281095.1 Pseudorhizobium sp. | reverse complement strand
CCCGCCAGACTGTCGGCGACGATCCGGGGCCCGCCACCATCACCTACCCGTCCGGCCGCACCGAGACTGTTCCCTTCACCGCAGGCGATCCCGGTCTCTACCGGATCGAGCGCCGCATGGAGGAGACCGGACTGTTCGAGGTGAGCAACGGCGATCTCTCGACCCTTGTCCATGTCGGCGCCGTGGACGCGCCGGAGTTCAAGGCGATGATCTCCACCGAGCAGACATTGCAGCCCTATGCCGAGCGGACCAAGGGGCTCGTCGCCCGGGTGGCGGAGGGCGGCGGCATCACGCTGCCGAGCATACTGCCGGTCCGCGGAGCGGTGCGCGTCAGCGATCCGAACCGAATGGTGATCCGCCTGACCGATGAAACGGTTCTGCGCGGCGTCAACACCATACCGCTGTTCGCAGGCTTCGCCGGTCTCTCCGCCCTACTGCTGGCGGTGGCCGCCATGTGGTGGCGCGAAGGACGTTGACGTAACCTGCCAAGGTTCCCGCCCTGGTTGCAAACTTGCCTGATGTCGAAACAAGAAGTTGACAAACACCTGTTCCACGCCTATCTACCTCCTATCGATACTTTGTTTGCCGATAGTTGTTTTTGCTGCGCACCGCGCCTCTTGACGAACTTCCCTCTCTCAAAAGTCGAAACCCCCTCGTGCGTCGCCCGGGGGATCAATCTCGCTAGGAAAGGGTTCGTTATGGCCACTGGCACAGTAAAATGGTTTAATTCCACCAAGGGCTTCGGCTTCATCGCACCTGATGATGGCAGCGCCGACGTATTCGTCCATATCTCGGCCGTCGAACGCGCCGGTATGGGCTCGATCGTCGAAGGCCAGAAGCTCGGCTTCGAGCTTGAGCGCGACAACAAGTCGGGCAAGATGTCCGCCGGTCAGCTTCGCGCTGTCTGAAACTTCCAGCTGCCGATGACCACGGATGTACTGGCATCGCAGCGATGAGTTTGAAGGCCAGGCATCATGTCTGGCCTTTTTCGCATTTGCGCCGCCCCTCTTCAGGCAAGGCCACGAACTTACAAAGGAAATCCATTGAGACATCCCAGCGACAATGGCTTCGCAGAACGCCGCTCAGCCGCAGCCGACGCCAAGCGCCGACTCCTGGCAAAATTCGCATCCTCGCCGAAGCCCACCGATCCCGAACTGCAGGAAAAGTTCGCCGCACGCGAAGCCGTCGCGGAAGCACGTGAGGTCCGCCGCGCGGAACGCGAAGCACAAAAGCAGGCCGAGCGGGATCGCCTTCGGGCCGAAGCAGCCGAACTGGCGGCCGCGGCAGAGGCACAAGAGCGAGCCGAGGCTGAAGTACGACAGGCCGAGATCGCGGACCGCGCGTCCCACCTCGCCGCCTATGAAGCAGCACGAAAGGCAGAACGCGACCGCCGCTACGCCGCTCGCAAGGCGCGCCAGCGTTGAAGGCGCCGCACCCGGTTCAGCCCATGACTGGCCGAACACCCGCACACGAACAGGATTAGGAACCAAAATGATCGAACTGACGCCCACGCAGGTAAGAGGCCTGAAGCTTGCGAAAGATGGCGATGTCTATCCGCAAGAGGGCAAGAAGTGGACGCATCTCAACGCGCAGGTAACTTACGCGCGCAATGACCGCTTCAAGGAGCGCCCGCAGAAGATCAAGTTCATGACGACCACGACCCTCGGCGAACTGCGACAGCATGGGCTGGTCCAGCCGGTAGACGCGAACGTCGATCCGGATCAGTCCGCTCACACGATTACCATGGCCGGCAAGATCCATCTGCTGAAGATCAAGTAGCGCCGCAACGGCCGGCCCCGCTTCAGGCGAGCGAGGCCTTGCGGGTCTCCGCGTCGATGAGGAAGGCGGCAATTGCGGCCAGCAGCAGCAAGGCGGCGAAGATCGCCACGGCCAGACCAAAGCTCTGTGCCACGACAAGTCCCATCAGTGACGGTGCCAGGAGACCGCCGAAACGGGCCATTGCGCCCGCCGCGCCCATGCCGGTGGCCCTCGACGCCGTCGGATAGAGCTCGGGCGTGAAGGCGTAGAGCGCGCCCCAGGTGCCGAGCAGCGCAAAGCTCATGATCAGAAGCGACGCTCCGACCACAAGTCCGGTCCCCGCCACCACGAAGAGCAGGCAGCCGGCCGCGGAGAGCAGGCAGAAGCTGATGAGGGTCGGACGACGCCCCCATTTCTCCACGCCGTAGGCGGCGAGCGCATAGCCGGGAATCTGCGCCAGCGCCACCAGCACCAGGAAGCCGTAGCCGCGGATGAAGCCGAATCCCTCGCCGGCCAGCCGCGGCGGAATCCATGAAAAGACGCCATAGTAAGAGACCGAGACGAGGAACCAGATGGCCAGGATCATCAGGCTGCGCCGGCGCAGGGGACCTGAGAAGATCCGCACTTCCCCGGCGGGCGGTGGCGAGGCCAGTTGCTGTCCCACCGGCAGCGTCGTCCTGCCGTTGACAACGAGGATCTGGTCGATGATCGATTTCGCCTCGTCGCTCCTTCCCGAGCGAATGAGATAAAGAGGGCTTTCCGGTACCATGAACCGCAGCCCGATGCCGATCAGCGCCGGCAGCGCCGTCACGGCGAAGATGTAGCGCCAAGCGTCCTCGACGCCTGCGAGGCTGGTGACCCAGGCGGCAAGCGCGACAATCAGCGTGCCCACCGCCCAGAAGCCTTCCAGCAGCACGAGCCAGCGGCCGCGGTTCTTGGCGGGCAGGAATTCCGCCATCATCGCGTAATCGACAGGCAGCGTGCCTCCGACGGCGACGCCCGTAAGGAAGCGCAGAAGCAGAAGGGTCATGAAGTCGGGTGCAAAGATGGACAGGATGCCGAACACGGCGTCGCAGGATACCGTCACGATCAGCACGTTGCGCCGGCCGATCCTGTCCGCGAGCCGCCCGAACCCCAGCGCCCCGAGCAGCATGCCGAGGAAGAACAGGGTTCCCGTCTGCAGCGCCTGCGGCACCGTCAGGTCGAAGGTTGCGGCAATGGACGCGGCGGTGAAGCCGACCGCCAGGACCTGCATCGCATCGGCGGCCCAGACAAGTCCGAATATCCCGATCAACCGCCTCTGATAGCTGCCCGTCCCCGCACGATCCAAGGCTTCGTCGATCGTGATTGTCGCCATTCCACCATCCCCCATGCTGGACGAAGAATCTGCCGCGCGCGGCGCCTCCCCGCCTGCTTAGAGGACTTGTTCTATTCGCGCCAGTGGATTGTTCCTTTGAGACGTTCGTGGGTGTCTTCGGCAATCGGAACGACAAGGACGCGGCCGGGGTCCACGGGACCGGGAAACTGCAAGGCGTTATAGGCGACCTTCTCGAAGCCGAGCGGCATGTAGTAGGGTGGATCGCCGACGAGGATCACCGCTTCCAAGCCCTTCCGCCGCGCAGCCTCGACGGCGATGCGTACCAGTTCCCGGCCGATTCCCCTGTTCTTGTGCGACGGACGCACAGCCAACGGACCGAGGAGATGAGCCCTGACCTCACCGGCGAAGACAGGCGTCATCCGCACCGAGGCGATCGTCTCGCCGTCGTCCGTGCAGACGAACGACAGCGACCGGTCGTGCGGCCCCTGCTCGCGGATTCTCGCAGCCGCCCGGGTATGCCGTCCGGGACCGAAGGCCTCGGCATTGATCAATTCGATGACGGCATCGTGCGACGCGTCTTCGGTCAGGTAGACGAGGTCATGCTTTGGGAGAAGGTGCGGAGCCATGGTGAAACCGGAGCCGTAGAAGAAGAGCGGACAGGACGAAAGGATCTCAGTGATGCTTGGTCAGCATCCTTCGCAAGATCAGCGTCGTCGCAGTGCTCCAGCTTCGGCCATGAAGATCATCCGGTTGTTTCAAAGCGCCTTAGCAGGAAACAAATGCCTCGCCAACTGAAAAACACACCGTTCGCTGATCGCGGCCTCGCATTTCCGCAGGGGTGCCGTAAGTAAGGACGAAGGCACAAGGAGGAGAGACATGGGCAGGCTCGTCGAGGGAAAATGGCAGGACGTCTGGTACGACACGAAATCCACCAAGGGCCATTTCAAGCGTTCGCAATCGCAGTTTCGCAACTGGCTGACCAGTGACGGCTCGGCAGGTCCGAGCGGACGGGGCGGCTTCAGGGCGGAGCCGGGCCGCTATCACCTTTATGTCTCCTACGCCTGCCCCTGGGCTCACCGGACGCTGATCTTCCGCAAGCTGAAGAGGCTGGAAGACCTGATCTCCGTCTCGGTCGTCGATTACGTCATGCTGGAGAACGGCTGGGAGTTCAAGCGCGGCGAAGGCTCGACGGGCGATGCCTTGTACGACTTCGACTATCTCTATCAGCTCTACCTGAAGGCGGATCCCGCCTATTCCGGCCGCGTCACCGTACCGGTGCTTTGGGACAGGCACCTGGAGACGATCGTCTCCAACGAGAGCGCCGAGATTATCCGCATGCTCAACAGCGCCTTCGACGGACTGACCGGCTCGACCGACGATTTCTATCCGGAACCGTTCAGGGCGGAGATCGACGAGATCAACACAACGATCTACGACACCGTCAACAACGGGGTCTACAAGGCCGGCTTTGCGACGACGCAGGAAGCCTACGGGGAAAGCGTTTCCGCTCTTTTCAAAACATTGGACATGCTGGAAGAGCGGCTGTCCTCTCGCCGCTATCTTCTGGGCGATCGCCAGACGGAGGCCGACTGGCGTCTATTCACCACGCTGGTGCGCTTCGACCCCGTCTATGTCGGCCATTTCAAATGCAACATACGCCGTATCGCCGACTACCCGAACCTCGGCGCCTATCTGCGCGACCTCTACCAGCAGCCGGGGATCAGGGAAACGGTTCACTTCGACCACATCAAGGGGCACTACTACCGGAGCCACAAGACCATCAATCCCACCGGTATCGTGCCCGTTGGACCGGTTCTTGATCTCGATGCCCCGCACGGCCGCGACCGGCCGATGGGCTGACTACCAGAATTCGGCAGGCGGAACCGTACCGCTAAGTTCCCTGAGGCGCGCCAGAGTTGCCGTCGTCACGTCGTCGGGAAGTGCGTCCAGGTGAAAGAACCGGCCTTCGGCGATCTCCCGATCGGCGATCCGAGGCGCTGTCTGCTCGACCTCCACCCTGTAGAGGAGGACATGGTCCCGCTTGCTGACGTGCCGGTTGTAATAGACGGCAAACACCGCGGGCGGCGAGGTCATCACGAGATTGCCCTCTTCCCGAAGCTCCTTTTCCAGCGCCTGCATGGCGGTTTCGTGCCGCTCCACGCCGCCGCCCGGCATGTACCAGCCCGGCACATAGGTATGGCGTACGAGAAAGATGCGCCCCTCGCGATCGAAGCAGGCGGCACGCACCCCCAGCGTCATTCCCCTCGTCAGCATGAAGAAGCGGTGGAAGAGCCAGACGGAAAGGCGGGTGCGAAGCCCGCTGATCTCGGGAATGCCGGACGACATCAGCCAAGGCTCCTGGACAAAAGAGAAATTGAATAACTATTCACGGATTGATGCGTTATGTCTGCGCCATGTTCAAATTCGCCCATATTTCCGACATTCATCTCGGTCCACTGCCGAAACTGACGCTTCGTGAACTCATGTCGAAGCGCATCACCGGCTTTGTGAACTGGCACAGGAACCGGCGCAAGCATCTTTTCGTCAACACGCTCGACCTGCTGATCAGCGACCTGAAGACCCGTCAGCCAGACCACCTCATGATCACCGGCGATCTTGTCAACCTTGCGACCGGGATCGAGACCAGGCTTGCGGGGGAATGGCTGCAGACGATCGGTGATCCTCTGGACACCACTGTGGTCCCGGGCAATCACGACGCCTATGTCCCGGGGGCGCATGAGCGCTCGGTTCAGGAATGGTATTCTTTCGTGATCGGCGACGAGGGCACCCGCAACTGGTCGGACGAGACGAAGGTCTTCCCGACGATCCGCCGCCGGGGACCTGTTGCGATCATCGGCTGCTCGACCTCCGTTGCCACCCCACCCTTCTCGGCCTCCGGCTATTTCAGCCCCCGACAGGCACGCGAAACAGTCAATCTTCTTCAAAAGGCAGGAGAGGAAGGCCTGTTCCGGGTTGTGCTGATCCACCACCCGCCGATCCGGGGCGCAGCCGCCCGGCACAAGCGGATGATCGGCATCCGCCGCTTCGCCGCCGCGATCTCAACCGGCGGCGCGGAACTGGTCCTGCACGGGCACACCCATCTGAACACCGTCTACTGGCTGAAAAGCCATCACGGCCAGGTCCCCGTCATCGGCATCGCCTCCGCTTCGCAGGGGCCGGGCGGACACAAGCCCAGGGCCGCCTACAATCTATTCAGCCTGTCGGGAGAACCCGGTGCCTGGAACCTCGTGTGCGACCGCTATGGGCTGACGGAGAGCGGCGACGGCATCGCGCTCGACAACAGCCACGTCTTCTATGGCGAAGCGCCCGGCGCACTCTCCGTTCCTGAAGCGGCCAGGATGATCTAGGCCCGGTCGCCTTTCCATGCCTGCGAGACGATCTGGTCCTTCGGCCCGACGGCGGCCGGCGCATCTACCCCCCCTCGCCTCTCTTCACCCGCGCATCGACCGGAAACGAGTGCACAACTCAGGCGTCCAACTTGTGGAATTGCCACATTCGATTCATATCTTCGGACAACAGCAGCTTTCCGGCATGAACAGGTCCTCCTCGCCTTGAACATTGCACCCAACGCACCGCACGACATACGGCGCGAGTTCGTCTCGCTCCTGCCGCGCCTGCGGCGCTTCGCATTGACGCTTGCAGCAGATCTCGAAGAGGCAGACGAACTGGTGCGTGCCGCCTGTGTCGAAGCGATCATCGAGGATCGCTGTCCCAGCGGCGAAAAATGCATGGACCCGTGGCTTTTCGCGCTTGTCCGCAAGGCAGCCACCGACCCGGCAAGGAACCAGAGAACAACAAAGCCGGAGAAACCGTCGGCTCCGCACGGATCGTCTGCGACCGGGCAGCAGGCTCTGATCCTCGCCATGCCCGAGGGACAGGCCTGCGTCTTTCTGCTGGTCGAAGTCGAGGGCTTCTCCTATGCGCAGGCGGCGGACATCCTCGGGATCTCGATCGAACTTCTGGCCTCCCGGCTGTGCGATGCCCGCATGAGCTTCGCAGCAACAGCACCGACCGCGGAACGGAGAGCGTGATGGGATACGGCCGCAGGGAGACGATGGCCGGTCTCAGTCGGCTTCTCGACCGGGAAGCCGACGCGAGGGAGCAAGCGGAACTGGAGGCGGCGCTGCGGAACGATGCCCACGCAAAGGCCGTCCATGACAATCTGAAGCGTGGAAGCAGCCGTGGCCGGGAAATCTTCGGCGAACTGCTGAAGGAGCCGGTACCGCTCGACCTGGTACGCGTCATCAGGACGGCACCGCCGCCGCGAAAGGCGGTTCGCCTGCCGGGCGAGAGCGAGCATCGTCCTGCACTCTCGATGAAGCCTACCGCGGGCAAGGCTTTCGCCGCGGGTCTCCTGCTTTTCGTTCTCGGCGGAGGTCTGGGCTATCTGCTGGCCGACAAGCCGAACCAGCCGGCACAGCCGCTGGCAAGCCAACCGGGAGACTGGCTCGACGATGTCGTCGCCCACTACGGCATATTCTCGCGCCAGCCGGACCGCATTGCTGAAATGCCGCCGTCCGATCCGGCAGCCATCGTCGAATGGCTGCTCACCAGCACCGGCGTCAATTTCAGGATTCCCGATCTCGGCGAGACAGGCCTGACCTTCAAGGGGGCACGGCTTTTCGCGGCCGGCGGCATGCCGGTCGGCGAACTGCTCTATACCTCGGGCGAAGGCGAGGTGATTGCTATCCTGTTCCGGAAGAACCGCCCGGGCGATGACGGCTTCTCGGAACGCATCCGGGACAACATCGCGCTGCTGTCGTGGAAGAGCGCCACGGC
>DASUPM010000602.1:0-2261 GCA_036281095.1 Pseudorhizobium sp. | reverse complement strand
TAACCTACGGGCATTTCGGCTGAACGTCGATATCCTCTCCGTGCTATCGGCAAAAAGGAACCTACCATGAAGGCTGCGATCTTTTCCGGCGTCATCCCCGCTCTGATGACACCCTGCAAGGAGGACCGAACGCCGGATTTCGACGCCCTCGTCCGCAAGGCCAAGGAATTGCTTGCGCAAGGAATGTCGGCGGTCGTCTATTGTGGATCCATGGGAGACTGGCCGCTTCTGACCGACGCGCAGCGCATGGAAGGGGTCGAGCGGCTGGTGAAGGCCGGCGTTCCGGTGATCGTCGGCACGGGAGCCGTCAACAGCGCGTCCGCCGTCGCGCATGCAGCCCATGCCCAGGCCGTCGGCGCCCAAGGGCTCATGGTGATCCCGCGCGTCCTGTCACGGGGCTCATCGATCGTCGCACAGAAGGCGCATTTCAAGGCAATCCTGTCCGCCGCTCCCGATCTTCCCGCCATTATCTACAACAGCCCCTATTACGGTTTTGCCACGCGCGCCGATCTCTTCTTCACGCTGCGGTCGGAGCATCCGAACCTTGTCGGCTTCAAGGAATTCGGAGGTCCCCAAGACCTCCGCTACGCGGCTGAGTTCATCACCAGCCAGGACGAGGACGTGTCACTGATGGTCGGCGTCGATACTGCCGTCTTCCACGGTTTCGTGAACTGCGGGGCGACGGGCGCCATCACCGGGATCGGAAACGTGCTGCCCAAGGAGGTACTTCACCTCTGCAGGCTCAGCGAAGCGGCGGCTGCCGGAGACGTGGAGGCCAGGCAACGGGCGCAGGAACTCGAGCAGGCTCTCGCCGTGCTTTCCTCGTTCGACGAAGGGCCTGACCTGGTCCTTTACTTCAAGCACATGATGGTGCTGAAGGGTGACGGAGAATATCGACTGCATTTCAACGAGACGGATGCCCTGACCGAAAGCCAGCGTGGCTATGTCGAGGCGCAGTTCAAACTGTTTAATACCTGGTATGCCGGCTGGAGCCAGCTTCCCGGGGCAGTTCAATCCTGCAAGGCATGATGTGAGCCTGTGCTGATGGCGAAACCGGACGTCATCGTGATCGGGGCCGGCGTGATCGGCCTCTCCGCTGCGATCGCCGCCCAGGCGAGAGGTCTGTCGGTGGTGGTGGTCGACCGTGAAGGGCCGGCTGCCGGCGCTTCCGCAGGCAATGCCGGCGCCTTTGCCTTCACCGACGTTCTGCCGCTCGCCTCTCCGGGCATCATGCGGAAAGCGCCGCGGTGGCTTCTCGACCCGCTTGGCCCGTTGTCGATCCCGCCGGCCTATGCATTGCGGATCGCGCCGTGGATGTACCGTTTCTGGCGCGCCTGTTCGCCGGAACGTGTAAAGACGTCCACGGTCGCGCAGACGGCGTTGATGGACCTGTCTCGAAACGAACTCGAACCGTTCCTTGCCCTGACCGGCACCTCGGCTATGCTCCGCAAGGAGGGGAATCTCGAGGTCTACGAAAGCGAGGCGGAATTCGAAGCTTCGCTGCCGGGCTGGCAGCTTCGCGCAGAACTTGGGATCGAGTTCGGGCATCTCGACGCCTTCGGAATGGCGGCGATCCAGCCGGGTCTGGACCGACGTTTTATCCGCGGTACGTTCACGCCGGGATGGTATTCGATCGCGGACCCGAAGCTGTACACCCTTGCGCTTGCCGATCATTTTGTCCGCACAGGTGGAACGATCAAGCGCGCCGAGGTGAGGGCACTGCGGCAGGTGCGGGACGATGTCCACCTCACGGCCGAGAGCGGGGAAATGCTGCAGGCGCGGCACGTCGTGATTTCCGCCGGCGCCTTCTCGCATCACATAGCCTCGACGCTTGGGGAGCGGATACCCCTCGAGACCGAGCGCGGATACAACACGACCCTGCCCGCAGGCGCATTCGATCTCCGCACGCAGATAACCTTTGGAGGCCACGGCTTCGTCGTCACGCGCCTTTCAACCGGAATACGGGTGGGCGGTGCAGTGGAACTCGGGGGGCTGAAGTTGCCGCCAAATTTTGAACGGGCCGAGGCGATGCTGAGGAAGGCGAAAAGCTTTCTGCCCGGCCTCGACGACAGGGGCGGGGTGCAGTGGATGGGCTTCCGTCCTTCCCTGCCGGACAGTCTGCCGGCGATCGGCCGGGCAGGGGCTGCGCCGGGCGTTATCTATGCCTTCGGTCACGGCCATCTCGGTCTGACGCAGTCCACCGGAACGGCGCGTCTCGTGGCTGACCTGTTGACGGACCAGCCGCTTCCGGTCGACATTTC
>DASUPM010000601.1:0-3909 GCA_036281095.1 Pseudorhizobium sp. | reverse complement strand
GGATTTGCAGGCGTGATGGAGGATGTCTGGTGATGCACCGAAAGGTCACCCGATGACCGCCCTGCTCCTCCGCGACCTCAAGCTCTCCGTCCGCGCCGGCGGCGGCGCACTGATCGGCGTCCTCTTCTTCATGACCGTGGTCGCGGTCATCCCTTTCGGGGTCGGTCCGGACCTCAACCTTCTGTCCCGCATCGGTCCCGCCATCGTCTGGATCGGGGCGCTCCTGTCTGCCCTGCTCGGCCTGGACCGGCTGTTCCAGACCGAGCGGGAGGACGGCTCGCTGGACCTGCTGCTGATGCAGGAACATCCGCTGGTCCTGACCGTGCTGGTGAAATGCCTGGCGCACTGGCTGGCGAACTGCCTGCCGCTGGTGATCGCCTCGCCGCTTCTCGGGCTCTTCATGAACATGAGCGAGGTCGCGATCGGCGCCGTCGCACTCACCCTTCTGGTGGGATCTCCCGCCTTGACCTTCATCGGCGCGGTCGGCGCTGCCGTGGCGGTCGCGCTTCCCAGAGGCGGCCTGCTGGTGTCGATCCTCGTCCTGCCGCTCGCGATCCCCGTGCTGATCTTCGGCGTCAGCGCCAGCTATGCCGCTGTCGAGGATCCCGCCCCGTTTGTGCCGCCTTTTTTGATATTGTGCGCCATCACCATGTTTTTTGCCGTGCTGGGCCCCGTCGGCGCAGCGCTGGCTTTGCGCAATGCCGGCGATTGACTAGAATCAAGTTCAGAACCGCTGCGACCGCCTAGAAGGGCCCCATGACCGAAAGCCTCGCCATCACCAAGTTCAACGATCTCGCCAATCCGACTCGGTTCCTGGCGATCTCCGGGCGTATCTTGCCCTGGCTGGGCTGTCTGACGGCCGGTCTCTTCGCGATCGGCCTCTACCTCAGCTTCACGACGGAAGGTGACTATCAGCAGGGCGAGACGGTGCGCATCATGTATGTCCACGTGCCGGCGGCATGGCTCTCCATGATGTGCTACACCGTCATGGCGCTTTCGGCGATCGGAACGCTCGTCTGGCGTCATCCGCTCGCCGACGTGTCGCACAAGGCGGCGGCTCCGCTGGGCGCCGCTTTCACGCTGATCGCGCTTGCGACCGGCTCGCTCTGGGGCAAGCCGATGTGGGGCACCTGGTGGGTCTGGGACGCGCGACTGACCTCGGTCTTCGTCCTCTTTCTGATGTATCTCGGGCTGATCGCGCTCAATCGTGCGATGGACGATCCGTCGAGGGCCGCGCGCGTCAGCGCCGTGCTGATCCTCGTCGGCTTCGTCAACATCCCGATCATCAAGTTCTCGGTCGAGTGGTGGAACACGCTGCATCAGCCGGCAAGCGTCGTGCGGCTGGATGGTCCGACGATCGATCCCGAATTCCTGATCCCGCTGCTCGTCATGGCTTTCGCCTTCACCTTCCTGTTCTTCACGCTGCACCTGATGGCGATGCGCAACGAGATCTGGCGGCGCCGGGTGACGGCGCAACGGCGGATGGCGGCGCGCATGGTCGGACGGGAGGCGTGAGCATGGGCCACGGTTTCTACATCGCCCTGTCCTACGGCATCTCGACGCTAATCGTCGCGGTTCTCCTCGGCTGGGTCTTGCTGGACGGCAGGGCGCGGCAGCGGGAACTGGCGGAGCTTGAGGCCGCCGGCGTCCGGCGCCGTTCGGCCCGCACCGGCGGAGATACCAGCCCATGAGCAGCAACGCCGAAGAAAACCCCGTCCGCCGGCGCGGCATCGGCCGCTATGTGCTGGCCTTCATTCCGCTTCTCGTCTTCGCAGGCTTTGCCCTCGTGGCGGGCAAAATGCTGTACGACCAGGACGTCAACGGCCGCGACATCTCCGCCATTCCCTCGGCCCTGATCGGCCAGAAAGCGCCTGCGCTGGCGCTTCCGGCACTCGACGGCTCGAACACCCCGGCGCTGACCGATGCCGCGATCGCCGGCAGGCTGACGCTCGTCAACGTCTTCGCCTCCTGGTGCGTACCCTGCCGGCAGGAGCACCCGATCCTCAAGGAACTGGCGAAGGACGAGCGGCTGACGGTGGTCGGCATCAACTACAAGGACCGCAACGACAATGCGCTGCGCTTCCTCGGCGAACTCGGCAATCCCTATGACGCGATCGGCATCGATCCGAACGGCAAGGCGGCGATCGACTGGGGCGTCTACGGCATTCCGGAAAGCTATCTCGTCGGCCCCGACGGCACGATCCTCTACAAGAAGGTCGGACCCTTCGACGAGCGCAGCCTGACGCAGGACCTGCTGCCGGCGATCGAAAAGGCGGCCGCCGGCGCCTGAGCGCTCAGCCGAGCGCCGCCTGCCATTCCCGGACCGCGTCCACCGGCCAGAGCAGCATCAGGACGTTCAGCGTCAGGTTGTCGCGGATGATCCATCCTGTCAGAAGCTCGAAGCAGAGGGCGATCGCGACCGTCAGCCAGACCGGCAGGCGGGCGGCGGCGAGGAAGCCCAACACCATGAAGGCCGTATCCATGGCCGAGTTGAGGATGCTGTCGCCGGTATAACCGAGCGCCATGGTCGCCGTCCGGTAGCGGTCGATCACCATCGGGGTGTTCTCCAGCACCTCCCAGGCGGCTTCGATCACGATGGCAAAAGACAGCCGGGCGGTGAGCGGCGCGCGCCGGAACAGCAGCCAGGCGAGCCCGTAGAACAGGAAGCCGTGGATGATGTGGGACGGCGTGTACCAGTCCGACAGGTGCTGGGAATTGCCGCTCGTGTTGACGCCGCCTTCCCACAGCTTCACGTATCCACATTCGCAGATCGGGATGCGGCCCATGGCGTAGAGGACCGCCACCTGCAGCACGACAAGTGCAACGGCCGCCGCAATCCAGAAGCGGAACGTTAGGCGTGACGGGGAAGGGCTGGTGACGGAGCTCACTTCTCGGCTTCCGCCACGGCGTCCGGAACCGTGTGACGCATGATCAGCGGCATCTGCGCCAGGGTGAAGGCCAGCGTGATCGGCATGGTGCCCCAGACCTTGAAGTTGACCCAGAAGTCGTCGGAGAAATTGCGCCAGACTACCTCGTTGATCACCGCGAGGAACAGGAAGAAGATTCCCCAGCGGAAGGTCAGCTTCTTCCAGCCGAGCTCATCGAGGTTGAACGCCGCGTTGAACACATAGCCGAGCAGCGACTTGCCGAACAGCAGTCCGCCGAGGAGCACCACGCCGAACAGCGAGTTCACGATCGTCGGCTTCATCTTGATGAAGGTGTCGTCCTGCAGCCAGATCGACAGGGTGCCGAAGACCATGACGACGACGCCCGAGACGAAGGGCATGATCGGCAGATGCTTGAACACGATCTTCGATACGATCAGCGAGATCACCGTCGCCACCATGAACAGCGCCGTCGCGATCAGCAGCGGACCTCCGACGACGCTCAGGGCCGGAAATGTCGCCGCCAGCCATTCGCCGCGGATATTGCCGAAGAAGAAGACCAGGAGCGGCCCGATCTCGAGAGCGAACTTCAAGAGCGGATGCTGCTTTTCTTCGGTGGTGGCCTTGGTATCGCTTTCGATCTGCATCGGTCTCAACTTCCGTTCCGGATGATCCGGTGGGGCAAACCCTGTTTCTGTGGCATCAATGCGTCACACCGGCAATGGCCTCGGCGAAATCCTTCGCCTCGAACGGCTCCAGATCCTCCACGCCTTCGCCAACGCCGATGAAATAGACCGGCAGCTTGTGCTTGGCGGCAATACCGACGAGGATGCCGCCGCGTGCCGTGCCATCCAGCTTAGTCTTGATCAGGCCGCTGACCCCGGCGACGTTGCGGAAAATCTCGACCTGCTGCATCGCGTTCTGACCGGTGGTCGCATCGAGCGTCTGGAGCACCGTGTGGGGCGCATCCGGATCGAGCTTGCCGAGGACACGGACGATCTTTTCCAGCTCCGCCATCAGTTCA
>DASUPM010000600.1:0-5034 GCA_036281095.1 Pseudorhizobium sp. | reverse complement strand
TCGTCGCCGCCGCCGTCCTCTCCGGCAACCGCAACTTCGAAGGCCGCGTTCCGCTGGAAGGCATCGCGTCCGGCTTCGCCACCGCAATGGACAGCGAGTACAAGAAGCCCGGCCAGCTCTCCAACCGCTATGCGGTGGAAGGCGCCGACTTCGATCTCGGCCATGGCGACGTAGCCATCGCCGCCATCACCTCCTGCACCAACACTTCCAACCCGAGCGTGCTGATCGCCGCCGGCCTGCTCGCGCGCAACGCGGTGGCAAAGGGCCTGAAGACGAAGCCGTGGGTCAAGACCTCGCTGGCGCCCGGATCGCAGGTCGTCGGCGAATACCTCGCCAAGTCCGGTCTGCAGACCGATCTCGACAAGCTCGGCTTCAACCTCGTCGGCTTCGGCTGCACCACCTGCATCGGAAATTCCGGCCCGCTGCCGGGTCCGATCTCCAAGACGATCAACGACAAGGGACTGATCGTTTCGGGCGTGCTTTCCGGCAACCGCAACTTCGAAGGCCGCATTTCGCCGGACGTCCAGGCGAACTATCTCGCTTCTCCGCCGCTCGTCGTCGCCTACGCGCTGGCCGGCACGGTGCAGAAGGACCTGACGACGGAGCCGCTCGGCGAAGACCAGCAGGGCAACCCGGTCTACCTCCGCGACATCTGGCCGACCTCGCACGAAGTGCAGGAGTTCATCCGGAAATACGTTACCCGCGAACTCTACGAGACGAAGTATGCGGACGTCTTCAAGGGCGATGCCAATTGGCAGGCCGTGCAGGTGCCGCCCGGCAAGACCTATACCTGGGACGACACGTCGACCTACGTCCAGAACCCGCCCTACTTCGTCGGAATGGGCAAGACCGGTGCAGGCATCAAGGACATCAAGGGTGCCCGGGTTCTGGGCCTCTTCGGCGACAAGATCACGACCGACCACATCTCCCCGGCCGGTTCGATCAAGGCGGCGTCTCCGGCGGGTTCCTACCTCACGGAGCGTGGCGTCGGAGTTGCGGACTTCAACCAGTACGGCACGCGCCGCGGCAACCACGAGGTGATGATGCGCGGTACCTTCGCCAACATCCGCCTGCGCAACCACATGCTCGGGCCGAACGGCAAGGAAGGTGGCTACACCATCCACTATCCGTCGAAGGAAGAGATGTCGATTTACGACGCGGCCATGAAGTACAAGGAGGAGGGCGTTCCCCTCGTCATCTTCGCCGGCGTCGAATACGGCAACGGCTCCTCGCGTGACTGGGCCGCAAAGGGCACCAGCCTCCTGGGCGTCAAGGCGGTGATCGCGCAGTCGTTCGAGCGCATCCACCGGTCGAACCTGGTGGGCATGGGCATCGTCCCGTTCGTCCTCGAGGAAGGCACGAGCTGGGCGAGCCTCGACCTGAAGGGTGACGAGACGGTGACGATCGAAGGCCTCGAAGGCCCGATCAAGCCGCGCGAATGGAAGAAGGCGCAGATCACCTACGGCGACGGCACCGTCAAGGAGATCAACATCCTCTGCCGCATCGATACGCTCGATGAGGTCACCTACATGAACAACGGCGGCATCCTGCAGACCGTTCTTCGCGACCTGGTAGCCTAACAGCCAGCAACGCACCCGCCGGACTTCCGGCGGGTGCTCCCTTCCCGATCTCCGAAGCCTCCTGCAGGAGCAATGCCCTTGAGCGCCGCCGTCCTTGTCGGCATGGCATGCACCGTCTTCCTGACCTCGCTGCTCTCCGGCGTATTCGGTATGGCAGGCGGGCTGATCCTTCTGTGGATCCTGCTTTTCATGATGCCGGTCGGCACCGCGATCGCGGTTCATGGCGCCATCCAGATGGTGGCCAACGGATCGCGCGCATGGTTCTCCCGGCAGTATGTAGATCTGAAGATTCTCGGCATCCTGTGCCTGGGACTTGCGATCTCCGCGGCCGCCCTTCTCGCCGTTGACTATGTCCCGAGCCTCGTCGTCGTTTCGATCGCCATCGGGCTGATGCCCATCCTTGTGTGGCTCCCCGTCCAGCGCCTGCAGCTCGATGCCTCGCGGCCGTCGCATGCCCTTGCCTGCGGCATGATAGCAGGCGCTCTGAGTCTGGGGGTGGGTGTCTCAGGACCGACGATCGACATTTTCTTTATCCGGACGATGATGGACCGACGGACCATCATCGCCACCAAGGCTGCCAGTCAGGTGATCTTTCACGGGACGAAGGTCGTCTTCTACTGGAACGCCGCGCGGCTGCTCCCTCCGGGGGACTGGGTGGCCATCCTCGTCGCCGCTCCCATTGCCATTCTCGGAACGAGGGCCGGGAACGTGATCCTGCAGAGGATCACCGACGCCCATTTCCGCGCCTGGACCCGGTGGATCGTCACCGGCGTCGGGGCGGTTTATCTTTTCCGCGGACTGCAGCAGGTCCTGTAGGCAAGACGGACGGTGCCCACGACCCGGCGCAGGGAATAGGGCGGCATCTCACCCCATCGTTACTTTGTCTTGACCGCTCGGCCCGGTTACTCTCGGGTTCTTCCCGTGTTGGCCCTTGATCGGCGCGATCAACCGTGGCTATCAGACGTCAAGTCGAAGAGGTTCACGTTTCATGCTCCTGATCATCCGCAGCGCCCTTGCCTTAGCAGGCCTGCTGCTTGCCGGCACTGTACATGCGGAAGAGGGCTGGGCTCCGAAAGGCGTTGTGGAGTTGTTCACCTCCCAAGGGTGCGCCTCATGCCCGCCGGCCGACGCGATGCTGAAGAACCTGATCCAGCAGGGCGATGTCGTGGCGCTCTCCTACCACGTGGACTACTGGAACTATCTCGGCTGGACCGATACCCTCAGCTCGAAAAAGAATACCGACCGTCAGTATGGCTATGCCCAGTCGCTCGGCCGCACGGGCGTCTACACGCCCCAGGCCGTGATCAACGGACGTGACCATGTGAAAGGCACCGAGCTTGGCATGATCAATGCGAAGATCGACAGCCTCAACCATGCCGGTCGCGGGCTCTCGGTGCCGGTCAAGGCCCGGATGCGCGGCAAGGAGATCGAGATCGAGATCGGCGCCGGATATGGCGAGGCGGAGGTGGTGGTCGCCTATTTCACCAAGCGCGAGATGGTGGAAGTGGAAAAGGGCGAGAATGCCGGCAAGCGCATTGAATACTGGCACAGCGTCTACGACGTGCAGTCGATCGGCATATGGGACGGCAAGCCGATGAAGCTGACGCTACCGGGAAAGTTCATGGGCAAGAAGAAGAAGGACGGCTGCGCCGTGCTGCTGCAGACGTCCGGAGCAGGCGGGGAGCCTGCAGCCATCATCGGGGCCACGGTCCTGATGGCCGGGCGCCACAAGCGCTAGCGGCTGCTGAGAACGACCCGGTCCGGATACATTGGGGGGCTGGGGGTAAGGGTCAATGCAACCGGACCGGATCCTGACGGCCCGAGGGCCGATCAACGCTGCGACTTTTGCCGGGGAATCCGGCAGTCTTTTGTTCGAAATGGGGCGAGAATAAAAACCCGTCCCGGTGGCACCCGGTCGATCTTCCCGGTTGCATTTTCTTCCGGCTGGGGCAGACTGTCATAACCCTGACATCATCGGCGGAGTTGTGATGACGGATCAACCGGATTTGCCTGAAAACAGAAGCAGTCAGGAAAACGTGGTTGTCAGCCTCAGTGAATACCGAGAGAGCCGGGATCCGGCGCCGGTGACCTTTCACCGGCGCGAACTGGATGCGATCCTCCGCATCTATGGGCGCATGGTCGGCGAGGGCGAGTGGAAAGACTATGCCATCGACCACATGAAGGACCGGGCCGTCTTCTCCATCTTCAAGCGATCCGGTGACGTGCCGCTGTTCCGCGTCGAGAAGAACCCCAAGCTTGCTTCCAAGCAAGGTGCCTACTCGGTCCTCAACGCTCACGGAATGATCCTGAAGCGCGGGCACGAGCTGCCGCAGGTGCTGAAGGTGTTCGACAAGGCGCTGCGGCTGATCGACTAGCCGCCGTAGAGCGTGCCCGGGTAGGCGGCCGGATCGGGGTCCGAGGCGGTCCCGTCGCCGAGTTCGATCTGCATCAGCACCGTATCCAGCCAGCTCCCGTGTTTGAAGCCGGTGCCTGTGAGGGTTCCGCAGAGCCTGAATCCCAGCGCCTGGTGGATGGCGATGGAGGCGGGGCTGGCTCCGCCGATCACCGCGATCATCTGCCGGAAGCCGAGCGCCGTGCAGCGCGCGATCAGCTCCGCGAGCAGCGCCCGGCCGATCCCCTTCCTGCGCGCTCGCGGATCGAGATAGACCGAATCCTCCACCAGCCATCGATAGGCCGGCCGCGTCCTGAATGCCGAGGCGTAGGCATAGCCAAGGACCGCGCCGGCGGGATCTTCGGCGACGACGTAGGGATAGCCCTTGGAGGTGATGGATGAAAAGCGCTCGTGCATCTCCGCTTCGCCGGGCGGCGCCAGCTCGTAGCTTGCCGTGCCGTTGAGGACGCTGTCGGCGTAGATTGCGCTGATGGCGGGAAGGTCGGCAGGGGTGGCGTCGCGGAGGATGAAGCTCATGGCGGGGCGGGAACAGGCTTTCGTGAAAAGCACAAGCCTATGCCGCACCGGAACGGCGGGCAATAAAAAAGGCGGCCCGGGGGCCGCCTTCAAAGCTGTCCGTTCGTACGGTTACTCGTTGCGATTGCCGAGGAACTGCAGAAGGAACATGAAGAGGTTGATGAAGTCGAGGTAGAGGGTGAGGGCACCCATGATGGCCTTGCGGCCGGCAACCACGACATCGTCACCGTCGAAGTACATTTCCTTGATCTTCTGCGTGTCATAGGCCGTGAGACCCGCGAAGATCAGCACGCCGATCACCGAGATGGCAAAGCCCATGGCGGAGGACTGCAGGAAGATGTTCACGAGCGAGGCGATGATCAGGCCGAAGAGGCCCATGATCAGGAACGAGCCCATGCCCGACAGGTCCTTCTTCGTCGTGTAGCCGTAGAGGCTCAGCGCGCCAAAGGCGGCGGCCGATGCGAAGAAGGTGCTCGCGATCGACGCGCCGGTGTAGGCGAGGAAGATCGTCGAAAGCGACAGGCC
>DASUPM010000599.1:0-5561 GCA_036281095.1 Pseudorhizobium sp. | reverse complement strand
GACAAATGAAGCGGCGAATGCTTCGAGGCTGCGACGGCACCGCCGCACAGGTCTCCAGATAAGGCTCCGTCCAATGACGTAAGCAGCTATGCGGATTGCGGTCTTTGGAGGTTTTTCCGGGGATGCATAATGAGCCTGGCGGAGACCGAAAGATCTGGTGTGGCCTGTCGAGGGTGGGGGCGGAGAGACATGCTCAAGGAAAAGCCGGTGGGCTCATACGTGCTCGCGGTCCAGACGCCCATCTACCGGCTGTCGGAGCAGTCCTTCGCCGTGGAAAGCGCATTCTCGCATCATCTGAAGCAGTTGCGGGAACAGTTTGCCGGACGCATCTCGAAATTCGTGATCATCGCGCCGGAGATGAGCGAGGAGAGCTACAGAAGCAGTCCATCGCTGACCATCATCGGCGCCGAGAGCGGAATTGATGTCCTGCCCGCCTATCCCGCCGATGTGTCGGTAACTGCCTTCTGGACCAAACATGCCGGACGGATTTGGCGGGAGGTGACGGCCCGCGTCGGTGACGCGAGCGTCGTGCATTCCGGGCTGGCATCCGATCTCTGGCGGCCATTGGTAGCTTTCGTCAATCTTGCCGCCTGGCGTTGCGGAAAGCCTCTGATGTTCGTGGTCGATATAGACTTTCGTAAAAACACGAAGCGGCTCCGCACGCTGGGCATCTGGAGCCTTAAAAGCTACCTCACCAACCGGTTCTTTCACGACCCGATCCGCTGGCTTCAGGTATGGCTCGCGGTCCGCGTCGCAAAGCTCGTGCTCCTCAAGAGCCCTCGCATGGTCCGGGACTTCGGCGCCGGAAGGCCGCATGTGAAAAATTTCCTCGACACGGCATTTTCGACTGAGCACGTCCTGTCAGCGGATGATCTGGACGAGCGCATTGCCGCGCTGCATTCGGACGACGGGCCGTTGCGTCTGGTCTATTTCGGACGTCTCGTCCCTTACAAGGGGCTTCATCTGGCGATCGACGCGATCGGGATCGCCAAGGCCAGAGGGAAGGAGGTTCAGCTCGCCATCATCGGCGACGGACCTTCCCTGCCGGATTTGCGTCGGCGTGTGGAAGATGCAGGGCTTTCTGCCAACATCACATTCATGCCGCCTGTCGTTTATGGAGCGCCGCTGTTCGAACGCCTATCCCGCTTCCATGCCAGCATTGCCTGCCCGCTGACGGAGGACACGCCGCGCGCCGCCATCGACTCCATGGCGCGGGGCCTGCCGCTCGTTGCATTCGACCTGGACTACTTCGAAGGACTTGCAGAGATGAGCGGAGCAGTGACGTTGGCCAGGTGGCCCTCGGCGGAGCGCCTGGCCGAAGCTCTCATGGACGTCAGCCTTGAGCGGCAACGGCTTGTCTCGCAGACAAGGCATGCGGTCGAGTTTGCCCGTACCAATACGCAACAGATCTGGCTGGAACGGCGACTGGCCTGGGTGGAAGAATATCTTCTGACGGACCCTCCAGTTCTGCCGAGGCAGGAGCGGAGCGGCGCTTTCGCGTAATTTGCCGCGAGCGATATCCCTCCCCGCATCCGGAGAGGGATATGTATGTTCCGCTTACGCCTGCACCTTCGCGGCCGAGACGGTCGCGTCGATGTGGTCGAGAAGAGCATCCGGCAGGCCCAGGCGGCCGGCGAGCAGGTCGAGATAGCCGCGCTCGGCGCGCGTATCGGGATCGATCGTAATGCGCGTGGCGGTGTAGAGTTCGACCTTCTGCTCTTCCGTCCGTGCCGCCGCGACCAGATCGTCGATATCGACCGGATTGGCGAGTTCACGGGCGATGAAAGCTTCCGCTTCCGAGCCGAGATCGACGGCATGCACCTTGTCCATGATGTTGGCACGTTCGGCCGCATCGATATGCCCATCGGCCTTGGCGGCGGCGATCATCGCCCGCACGAGCGTCAGGGCAAAATCATTGCTGAGGGCCGGCGACTGCGTGCTGAAGGGGGAGCTTACGGGCGGCGGAATGATCTCCGGTTCCTTCTGCGTCACCGTCTGCGGCGACTGCCCGGACTGGTAGTTCTTGTAGGCGAGATAGCCGAGACCGGCAATCGCTGCGATGCCGCCGACCGTCGCGACGTTACCGGCCAGCTTGCGGCCCGTCTTGGTGCCGAGAATGGCTGCGGCAAGCCCGGCGGTCTTCAGCGGATTGTTCTTCGCCAGATCGCCGAACTGCCCGGCCTTGTCGAAAATGCCGCCGGACTTCCCGGACATCTGCGGCCCCAGGAACTGGTCAAGAAGTTTCTTGGCGTCGAACATCTCTCTCTCCACTGATGAAACATGTGGAGGAGATAGGAACTGACGGCCGGGATGGAAAGGCGCCGACAGGGCAACGCCTTGCGATAACGAAAATGTCAGCCCTTCAACGCGGCGGCTTCGCTTGCGAGCCGGGTGATGCCTGCCCAATCGCCGGCGGCGACGAGTTCCTTCGGCGCGACCCAGGAGCCGCCGACGCAGACGACGTTCGGCAGCGACAGGTAGTCCTTCGCGTTCTTCAGCGAGATGCCGCCGGTCGGGCAGAACAGCGTGCCGGCGAGCGGCGAGGAAAGCGCCTTGAGATAGGCCGCGCCGCCTGCCTGCTCCGCCGGGAAGAACTTCATGACCTCCAGGCCTTCCTCGCGCAGCGCCATAACCTCGCTTGCCGTTGCAGCACCCGGCAGCAGCGGCACGCCGGAACCCTTGGCTGCTTCCAGCACGCCGCGCGTCGCGCCGGGGCTGACGATAAACGTGGACCCGGCCTTGACCGCGGCGTCGAAATCCTTCGCGCTGAGGATCGTGCCGGCACCGACATTGGCGCCCTCGACCTCGGCGGCAACCGCCTTGACGGCATCCAGTGCAGCCGGGGTGCGCATGGTGATCTCGATCGCCTTCAGGCCGCCGGCGACGAGCGCGCGGGCAAGCGGCACCGCCGACTTCGCATCATCGACGATCAGCACCGGAACGACCGGCTGCGCCCTGAGGATCGCAAGGAGGGTTTCAGTCTTGCCGGCCATGGGTCACTCCCGTCATTGAAACGATTGAAGGTTGCCGCCGAGATACCGCCCCCTCCCCGGCTTGTCGAGGGAAAATCAACCTTTCCGAGCCGCATGGCTTTTCCAACCCGTCCTCCTGCCATAGGTTCTCCGACGACCACAGGCGGGAACATCGAGGGCCAAGGAAATCGAGCGGAAGTTTCTGGTGAAGGACGATGGCTGGCGCAGCGAAGCCACCTCGTCGTCCGAATTCGTCCAGGCTTATATCATCGGCATGGACGACCGGTCCCTGCGCGTGCGGCTGATCGATGGCGACCGTGCCACGCTCACGCTGAAGATCGGTCGGCAGCTCATCAGCCGCGACGAGTTCGAATACGACATTCCCCTCGCCGACGGCCGGGAAATGGTTGCCAACGCACTGGGCCTCGTGCTCGAGAAGACGCGCCACGAAGTGAAGCATCACGGTTTCATCTGGGAAGTCGATGTCTATGCCGGCGCCTATTCCGGGCTCGTCGTAGCGGAAGTGGAGATGGAGGATGAGGGCCAGGAGCCACCGTTGCCGCGTTGGATCGGGCGCGAGGTCACCGGCGATCGCCGCTACTCCAATCAGGCGATGGCAACCGAAGACCTGAGCGGGGAGTTGTGCAATGGCCTTCCGCATCAGGCCTGACCGCCCCTTCACCGCCGAGTTTTGTTCCGTCGTCGAGCACCAGTTGCGGCAGGCGATCCATTTTCTCGAGGAGCAGCCGGACGGTCCACACGAGGCGATCCACGACGCGCGCAAAAAGTTCAAGCGGGTTCGCGCGCTCTACCGCCTGATCCAGCCCGACGCCAAGGCGTTCCGGCTGCGGGAGAACGAGCGCATCCGTGACATGGCGAAGACGCTTTCCATCGTTCGCGATGCCACGGCGCTGGTGGAGACGGTGGATTATCTCGCAGGCGAGGCGGTGTCGCCGGAAGAGATCGCCGCGCTCAACACCGCATCCAAGGCCCTGATCGAGCGGCGCGACCGCATCGCGTCCGATGAGACGGATCTTCCGGCGAAGATCGCTGCCGCCGTGCAGACCTGCCGGGACGCGATCGAGGCACTCTCCGGACTCCAGCTCGACGACAGTCCGCAGAAGACGGCGCGCCGGCTGGCCAGAGCATGGCGAAAGCAGCTCTCGCGGGCCGCGGCCGATCTCGTCGCCTGCGAGGAGGGCGCAGACGCCGAAGCCTTCCACGATCTTCGCAAGGTCGGACAGACTTATTGGATGCATCTGGCGCTTCTGTCGGACCTCTGGCAATCCGCCATGCGCGCCAAGAAGGAACAGGCGAAGATGCTGGTCGATCTGCTCGGCCATGAGCACGATCTGTCGGTCCTCACGCAGACGGTGAACGAAAATCCTGACCTCTTCGGCGACAGCGATACGCTGGCGCTGCTGATCGGGGCGATCATCGCCCGGCAGCAGGAACTGCGGCACAAGGCAATCGAACAGGCGAAGATCGTCTTCGCCGACGACGCCGATACGGAGGCGGCGCGGATCGCCCTTCTCTGGCGGGAAGCGGCATCACGAAAATAGCGCATTGCAGCCGGTGCAATGCGCCCCTGACGGAAAGCGCGTTGCGCAGCGTCGCGTCTGGCTGTATTTCCCGGCCATGACCGACATTTCCGTTATCGGCCGGACGACATCCGGCCCCTATTGCGTCGCTGCACTTTACCACTTCGCCGAGTTCGGACGCTGTGCGTCCTTCCGCGAACCGCTTCAGGCGTTCTGCGAGGAGAACGGCATCAAGGGGACACTGCTGCTCGCCCGCGAAGGCATCAACGGCACGGTGGCCGGAACCGACGGGGCGATTGCCGGTCTGCTCGCCCTCCTGCGCGCCCAGCCCGAGTTCACCGCGCTGGAGCACAAGGAAAGCCGTGCGTCGAAAATGCCTTTCCTGCGCATGAAGGTGCGGCTGAAGAAGGAGATCGTCACCATGGGCGTCGAGAACATCGACCCCAACAGGATCGTCGGCACCTATGTCGATCCGAAGGACTGGAACGCGCTGATCTCCGATCCGGAGACGATCGTCATCGACACGCGCAACGATTACGAGACGGCGATCGGCATCTTCAAGGGCGCGCTTGATCCGCAGACCAAGACGTTTCGGGAATTCCCCGACTGGGTGAAGAACAATACGGGACTGCACAACAAGCCGAAGATCGCCATGTACTGCACCGGCGGCATCCGCTGCGAGAAGGCGACTGCCTTCATGAAGGAGCAGGGTTTCGAGGAGGTCTATCACCTCAAGGGCGGCATCCTGAAATATCTCGAGGAGGTTCCGGCCGAGGAGAGCCTGTGGGAAGGCGCCTGCTTCGTCTTCGACGAGCGCGTCTCGGTGGAGCATGGCCTGAAGGAAGGCAACCATAAGCTCTGCCATGCCTGCCGCAACCCCATTACCGCCGAAGAGGTCACCTCGCCCTATTACGAAGAAGGCGTCTCCTGCTCGAATTGCTACGAAAGCCGGACCGAAGCCGATCGCGAGCGCTATCGCCAGCGTCAAATGCAGATCAAACTGGCCAAAGAACGCGGCGAGAAGCATATCGGCGGGTGATGTTGACGC
>DASUPM010000598.1:0-6314 GCA_036281095.1 Pseudorhizobium sp. | reverse complement strand
TTCCTGAAACTATACGGCGGTGGCGGAATCATCCTGGACCTGGGGCAATCTCGGCTACGTCGCGACCGGCACCGCCGGGGGCTGGAAGACAACGGGACCCTCCGACACGCTGGTGGACGTGATCTATGCGCTGAAGGCCGGGCACCGCCAGAACGGCACCTTCATGATGAACCGCAAGACGCAAGCCGACGTGCGAAAGTTCAAGGATGCAGACGGCAACTATCTGTGGCGCCCGCCGGCAAGCGCCGGTCAGCCTGCCTCGCTGATGGGTTTCCCGATCGCCGAGGCCGAGGAGATGCCGGACGTCGGCGCCAATGCTCTTGCCGTCGCCTTCGGCGACTTCCGCTCCGGCTATCTCGTGGTCGACCGGGCGGGCGTGCGCATCCTGCGCGATCCCTATTCGGCCAAGCCCTATGTGCTTTTCTACACCACCAAGCGCGTCGGCGGCGGGGTCCAGAACTTCGAGGCGATCAAGCTGGTGAGGTTTGCGGCAGCATGAGCTGCCGCAAAGCGAATAGGGGCGGCTTGGCGGCCGCCCTTTTTGTTGGCGCCTGCGCGCTCGCTGCCGCGATCCTACTCGCTACTCGCTACTCGCGAAGGGACCCTCATGACCTATGTCCAGACCACTCCGCCCGCCGCGGAGCCGCTGACGCTTGCCGAGGTGAACTGGCGCACCGGCCACTGGCTGAACGGCAGGTTGGGCGCGACCACGCTGGCGGATGCCATAGCGGCGATCCTCACCGACCACGGTTTCCACGATTTCGACGTGTCGGGGGTCAGCGGCGATCTCGTCGGCTATGTCCAGGGGGAGACGACGTCCGCCAGGGCGCTTCTTTCGCCGCTCGCAGAGGTGTTCCGCATCGACGTCGTGGAAGATGCGGGGCGGCTGACCTTCCGCTCACGGGACGCGGCAAGCCTGCCGCCCCGGACGATCGAGGTCTCGGCCGAGATCGAGGGAGAGCCGCCGTGGCGCGAGACACGCGGCCATGACAGCGACTTCGCCGCCGAAGTCGTGCTCGGCTCGTACAATCCTGCGCTGGACTACGAGCAGTCGAGCGCCCGCTCGCGCAGGATGAGAACGGGCAGCGGCCGCATCCTGACCTATGACGTGCCGGCAGTGCTTGCGGAGGAGGCTGCGATCGTCGCCGCGGAGCTTGCTGTTCGGGATCAATGGATCTCGCGGCGGAGGCTGGACTTTTCGCTGTCGCCGGCGGAGATCGAAGTTCAGCCGGGCGATCCGATCCGTGTGCCGGGCGTCGGGGGCACCTTCCTCGTCTCCCGCGTGGAGGAGGGGACGGTGCGGCGCGTCGAGGCGCGGCAGCACGCGACGGCCGCACCGCCTGCGCCGGTGGAGGAGACGGACCGGCCACGCGACGACGGAACGGAGTCGGACGCCTTCGCCCCGGTGCTGCATTTCCTCGACCTGCCGCGCTTCGCCAGCGGCAGCGGCGAGAGCTTTGCCCGAGCTGCGGCGCTTTGCCGGCCATGGCAGCGCATCGTCCTGTCCTCCTCGTCGACGACGGAAGGCTACGCATTCCGCGCGTCCCTCGACCGGCCGGCGCGCCTCGGCCGTCTTGCCGTGCCGCTTCCGCCGGGAACCGTTTCGGGCCGCTTCGACCGGCGGTCGGCGATCGAGCTGGAGCTGTTCTTCGGCGGCCTGTTCTCGGCTTCCACCGGTGCGGCGCTGGCGGGAGCGAACCGCGTGGCAATCCGCAGCCTTGCCGGAGCGTGGGAGATCGCGACCTTCGTCCAGGCCGAAGAAACGGCTCCGGGACGGTGGCGGCTCACCGTGCTTCTCCGCGGGCTTGCCGGAACCGAGGATGCCATGATGGCAGGGGCTGAAGCCGGAGCTCCGGTCGTGGTTCTGGACGAGGCGGTGGCGCCGCTCGGCCTCTCCGCGGACGAGCGCGGCCGCAGCCTGAACTGGCTTGGAGAGGGCATGGCGACGTCGGGGGCGCGCGTCGGCCCGTTTTCCTTTGCCGGCGGCCTGCGGGCCGAAACACCGCTTGCGCCGGTGCATCTGCGGGGGAGGAGGGAAGCCGGCGGCGTTCACCTGTCCTGGGTCAGGCGCGGACGGTTCGAGGCGGACGACTGGGAGGCGTCGGAGATCCCCCTCGACGAACCCGAGGAGCGCTACCGGGTGGACATACTGGACGGCGTCGAGGTCAGGCGGACGGCGGAAACCGGCACGCCTGCCTTTCTCTACACCGCGGCGGACGAGTTCACCGACTTCGGGGCGCCGCAGCAGAGCCTCGCAATACGGGTGCGGCAGGTCGGGCGGGCAGTGCCGCTTGGACTGCCGAGCAATGCAGTGATTTCACTCGATATCTAGAAGGAGAAGCACATGGACGGGACAAAGCAGTGGTACCGGTCGAAGACGGTATGGGGCGCCCTGATCGCGGTGGGAGCCTCGCTCCTGCAGGCGACGGGCATCGAAGTGACACCGGACGTGCAGAACGACGTGGCGGATCTTGCAATCGCCGTCGCCGGCATTTTCGGCGGGGCCGTATCCATATACGGCCGGGTATCCGCCAGTTCCATGATCGGACGACACTGACGGGCTTGCCGCCCTTTCACGTCGAGAAGTTCATCGTCGACCGGAACGGAATCCGGTCGATGATGACGCCATCTTCGCGCGTGATCTCGAACACGTCTCCATCGATGAGATCGCCTTGCAGAACCCGTTCAGCAAGGATTTCCCTGGCGGCGGCGATCGCTTCCTCTCGTGCCGCTTCGAAGGACGGCAGCTCCGTGCCTTCCAAGTCCTCGTCAAAGCCATCATGGTTGCGGATGTGGAAGTAGTATCGTGGCACGCGCTCCTCCTGACGATGTCGCAAAACCATTTTCCCCGGTCCCTTGTTCCGCCCGGACCCGAGGGGCGCCATCCGCTCGTTCGGCTATTCTGCACGCGCGCGCAGGACAGCCGCGGACGTCCCCATTCATTTGCCATTCAGACGTTCTTCGTTACATACTCCCTCATCAAATCCGGATCTGTTCGATCCGTTCTGGAGATGGACTAGTTACACGATGGCGCGACTGACGATCCCAGCGATAATCATCGCCGGCCTTGCCGGTCTGACTGCCGTAGAACCGGCGACAGCACAGAACTATGTCATTCTCGCCGCAGCCGATTGCGGCTCCGCCGCCTCCCGCGTCGTCAACGAAACCGGCGGACAGCTGTTGTCGGCGCAGCCTTCGTCGGATGGCCAGACCTGCATCGTGACCGTACTGGTGCAGGGCAAGGGCAAGGAGCGCCCGCGCAAGGTAACGGTGCGGGTACCGATGTAGGACGCAAGGCGGCCTCAGGGGGCCGCAGGATAGGGCGGAACATGCGCATTCTCGTGGTCGAAGACGACCTCAATCTCAATCGCCAGCTTTCCGACGCATTGAAGGAGGCGGGTTACGTCATCGACCAGGCCTTCGACGGCGAAGAGGGGCATTATCTCGGCGATACCGAGCCCTACGATGCCGTCATTCTGGACATAGGCCTGCCTGTCATCGACGGCATCACCGTGGTGGAAAAATGGCGGGCGGCCGGCAAGGGAATGCCGGTGCTGATGCTGACGGCGCGCGACCGCTGGAGCGACAAGGTGGCCGGCATCGACGCCGGCGCCGACGACTACGTCGCCAAGCCTTTTCACGTGGAGGAGGTGCTCGCACGGGTGCGGGCGCTGATCCGCCGCGCCGCCGGCCATTCGTCCTCGGAAATCGTCTGCGGCCCCGTTCGGCTCGACACCAAGGCCTCCAAGGCGACGGTCGACGGCTCGCCTTTGAAGCTCACCTCTCATGAGTTCCGGCTTCTCTCCTACCTGATGCACCACATGGGTCAGGTGGTCTCGCGGACGGAGCTGGTCGAACACATGTACGACCAGGATTTTGACCGGGATTCCAATACGATCGAGGTGTTCGTCGGAAGGTTGCGGAAAAAGCTGGGGGTCGATCTGATCGAGACGGTCCGCGGCCTCGGCTACCGGATGCAAGCGCCTTCAGACGCCGGCTGATTGAGATGATCGGGCCGAGATCGCTTACCGCCCGCGTCCTTCTGCTCGCGACGATCTGGTCGGGGCTCGCGCTGGTGGTGATCGCTTTCGTGATCTCCACCCTCTACCGCCAGTCCGCCGAACGCGCCTTTACCGACCTCCTGCGCGCGCAGCTCTACAACGTCATCAACTCCGTCTCGATCGGCGAGAACAACAGCCTTGCGGGCAACCCGCAACTCGGCGACCTGCGCTATTCGCAGCCCGAGACCGGCTGGTACTGGATCATCGAACCGCTCGGCACCTTCGCCGCCGCTCCGCTGTCCTCCGCCTCGCTCGGGGTGTCCAAGATCGCCGTTCCCTCCATTCTCGAAGTTCCCTTCAACAACCGCTACGAGCGCTTCTACCCGCTGACGGACGCCTTCGGGAACAATGTCCTGGTAGCCGAAACGGAGGTCGTGCTCGATGCGGAGGGCAGGGCCGCCCGCTTCCGGGTGGCCGGCAATCTCGACGCGATGGAGGAGGACATCCGGGCCTTCGACCGGAGCCTCTACATCGCGCTCTTCGTCTTCGGCGTCGGCAGCCTTGTGGTGAACGGCGGCGCGATCCTCTTCGGCCTGCAGCCGCTGGACCGGGCGCGCCGGGCGCTCGGGAAGATCCGCCGGGGCGAGGCGGAGCGGCTGGAGGGTGAGTTTCCGCGCGAGGTCATGCCGCTGGCGAACGAGATCAATGCCCTGATCGACAGCAATCGCCGCATCGTCGATCGCGCCCGCATGCAGGTGGGAAATCTCGCCCATTCGCTGAAGACGCCGCTCGCCGTCCTGATCAACGAAGCCCGCTCGCTGGAGCCGAACCACCAGGAACTGGTGAGGTCGCAGGCCGAGGCGATGCAGGCGCAGGTGCAGTCCTACCTCAACCGTGCCCGCATTGCCGCCCAGCGCGAGTCGGTGCTTGTCCGCACGGAGGCCGAGCCGGTCCTCGAGCGCCTGGTGCGGGTGATGCGGCGGCTCAACCCCGACAAGGAGTTCCATCTTTCCGTGGCTCCGGGCGCCGTGCTGGCGATGGAGCAGCAGGATGTCGAGGAGACGGTCGGCAATCTTCTGGAAAATGCCGCGCGATTCTGCAGCACGGGCGTCTGGTTGAGCGCGTTGCCGACCACCGACCTGCCGGCGGCGGAAGGGGGCGACGGCGTCCGCCGCACGCGCCTCGAGGTTGCCGTCGAGGACGACGGGCCCGGCCTTGACCCCGGGCAGGTGGAGGAGGCGATGAAACGGGGGCGGCGGCTGGACGAGAGCCGTCCCGGTGCGGGGCTGGGCCTTTCCATCGTGCGCGAGATTGCCGGCGAATACCAGGGCGCCTTCGAACTGACCCGGGGGCGGCGAGGAGGTCTTCGCGCGGTGCTTCTCCTGCCTTCGGTCACAAAGGATGTTGCCTGATGACGGTAAACGCGCCATATCGCCATGGTGACGCCAAGCCCGGAACGCCGGTACATTGGCCAAGAGTCGATTTTTGCGAACCGGTATTGAAACAGATGCGCTGCACCCGTCTTCGTCCTGCCGTCCTGCCGATCCTCGCAGCCCTGGCGCTCGCCGGATGCTCCACGTCGACGGGGGGGGGTGGGCCTCTCCTGTCGTCGCGCGGTTCGCCGTCGACGCAATATATCAGCGCGCTCCAGGGGGGCATCGTCGCCCGCAGCGGCGTTGAGATCGGCGACAGCGACCGGACACGGGCGCTGGAGGCCGAGTACCGGGCGCTGGAGGCCGCTCCGGGCGGGCAACCCGTCGCATGGACTGGCCGAGGGGTGAGCGGCGAGGTGGTCGCGGCGGCACCCTATCAGGTGGGATCTCAGAACTGCCGGCAGTACAAGCACACTGTCGATGAAGGCGGGCGCGAAGTGGTTGCGCGCGGGGCGGCATGCCGCAACAAGGACGGCACCTGGACCCCGCTCAGCTGACAATTTGACATAAGTCATGGCCGCCGCCCCGGCGGAGCGCCATAGGGGATGCGGGATCGTTGCGGCGAAACGCCTCAAATCCGCGTCATGATCCGTTCGGCAGTTGGAAAGACCGGGCGGTTCAAGTAATTGGACCATTATGTTCTTGTGGATCATCCTTGCCTGTCTGACGGCCGCCGTGGCGGCGGTCATGCTCGTGACCCTCGCGCGCGGCCAGAAGACCGCCGAGGTGCCCGATCGCGCGGGCGAGATCGCCGTCTATCGCGACCAACTCGCGGAGCTGGAGCGCGATCGTGACCAGGGGCTCATCACGTCGCAGGAAGCGGAATACGCGAATGCTGAAATCGGCCGGCGGCTGATTGCCGCGGCCGGCGAAGCCGAGA
>DASUPM010000597.1:0-3562 GCA_036281095.1 Pseudorhizobium sp. | reverse complement strand
GCGCCATGAACTCGTGCGTCAGCTCGAAGTTCTCTCCGGCCGCACGGTCGTGGCACATCAGCAGCCAGCGGGCCAGACGCTCCGTGACGTCATGAACGGCGTTGGAGGCGACGGTGTAGGCAAGTTGCACCGCAAATACCTCCATCGAGCGGACCATTACCTTGGAAAAATTCCTGTTGGTTTCCATGCAGCGGCGGAAGCTTGCGAAGGTCATCCGGTAGCCCTCGGCCCCGATCTGGATGCCGACATCGTGAGGACTGATCTCCACGTCCGCCACAGCCGATGTCGGGACATAGCCGTCGAAGCCGAAGAGGCCCGCCTCCGTGCGATGGCCTTCCGGCGTCTCCACGACGACGGACCCGATGCCGGAGGTCAGGAAATAGATGTCTTCGATCGGTTGTCCCGCCTTTACCAGCAGCGTGCCCTGCGGAAGCGTGACGAATTCCAGATCGGGCGCAACCTGCTCGAAGTCGGCGGCCGGAAGGAGTGCGAGGAGCTTGTTGCGGATATCTTCTTGCCGGCGGACTTTCATAGAACCGCCTCCGGGATTTCGGGGCAAGAGCGCGTATGATCCCTCAGCCGTTCGCGCCCTGATCAGTATGCGAACGATGGCTCCGAAACTACGCCTCTCCTGCAGGAACGCAAGGTCTTTGGGGGACGTCTCGTCCAGCGCTAGGTACGCTGGCGTACCGGAACGATAGCCTGGGCGGGGCTGTTTCCCACAAGGCTCCCGTAAACAGCCTGGAGTAGACATGTCCGATCTCCCGCTCAACGGAAAATCCATCCTGCTGGTGGAAGACGAGTACCTGGTCGCATCGATGGTGATGGATGCGCTGGAGGATTTTGGCGCCACGATCGTCGGGCCTGTTTCCAACATGCAACTCGCCCTGGACTTTCTCGACAACAGTGAGATCCGCATCGACGCGGCAACGGTGGACATCAATCTCCAGGGTGCCAATGCCTTTCCACTTGCGGACCGGCTAACCGCCGAAGGCATCCCCTTCGTCATCCTGACCGGCTACGAATGCAGCTCCCTTCCCGAACGCTTCCACGCTGCCACCTGCCTCAGCAAGCCCTTCGCGCCAGAAGAGGTGGCCGAGAGACTGGTCGCCGCCTGTCGGGAGGCGGAAGCCGCCACGCCGGTTGCGGAACCGACCGGGCTGCCGGAGCAGCCTTCGCCTGCGGAGTAAGCTGCAGGGGCCTCCGGCGAGGTCGCCTCCTCGGCAAACGGCGCGGGCGGCCCGGGTTCAAGCTTTTTGCGGCGTATAGCCCGCATGGCGGATCGCTTCCTCCGCCGCCGTCGCATCGCCTTCGACCGTGACCCGCTTCAGGCCGAGATCGACGGTCACCAAAGCGCCCGGCAAAACCTCATCCAGCGCAGAGCGGACACTCTTTTCGCAATGGCCGCAGGTCATGTCCGGGACTGTAAAGGTGGTGGTCATGGCATTCTCCTTTTGTTGTCGTTGCCTTCTGCGGCTTTCCATCACGGGCCCACCACGGGCCCATCACGGGCCCATCACGGGAAGGTCAAGCGCGTTTCCTGGTTCGTGCCGGGGCCGGCGCATCGCCCGCCAGGTCATCGAGGATCGGGCAGTTCGGCCGCTCGTCGCCGCTGCAGCAATGGGATAGATGCTTCAGCGTCTTCACCATGCCCTGCATCTCGGCGATGCGGCGCTCGAGATCCGCCACGTGCTCGTCGGCCACGTCCTTGACCGCGGCACTGGTGCGGTCCTTGTCCTGCCACAGCTTCAAGAGCGTTTCGGTCTCTTCCAGCGAAAAGCCGAGATTGCGGGCGCGCTTGATGAAGCGGAGGACATGCACCTCTTCCTCGCCATAGACGCGGTAGTTGTTGCCGGTGCGGCCCATCGGCCGGATGAGGCCGATCTGTTCGTAGTAGCGGATCATCTTGGCGGAAACGCCCGACGCGTCCGATGCCTGTCCGATATTCATCGCCTTGTCTCCTGCTTCACCCGGACCGTGCGCAGCCTCAGCGCGTTGACGACGACGAAGACGCTGGAAAAGGCCATGGCGCCGGCGCCGATCATCGGCGAGAGCTGGATGCCGAAAGCCGGATAGAGCACGCCGGCGGCGACCGGGATCAGCGCCACGTTGTAGCCGAAGGCCCAGAACAGGTTCTCCTTGATGTTGCGGATCGTTGCGCGGCTGACGGCGATGGCATCGGCGACGCCGGCGAGCGAACCGCCGGACAGCACCACGTCGGCGCTTTCGATCGCGACATCCGTGCCGGTGCCGACGGCGATCCCGACATCGGCCTCGGCGAGCGCCGGCGCATCGTTGATCCCGTCGCCGACGAAGGCGAGCTTGCGGCCCTGCCGGTCGGGATTGCCAGCCGCCCGCAACGCCCGGATCGCCTCGACCTTGCCCTCCGGCAGCACCTCGGCCAGCACCCGGTCCACGCCGACGCGGCGGGCGATGGCTTCGGCGGTCTTCCTGCGGTCGCCGCTGACGATGGCGACTTCCAGGCCGAGATCGTGCAGCGCGCGGATTGCCTCGACGCTCTGCGGCTTGAGCTCGTCCGCGACCGCAATGACCGCCGCCAGCCGGCCATCGACGGCGGCATAAACGGGCGACTTGGCGTCTTCCGCCAGCCGGTCGGTCTCGGCGGCGAAGGCGGAGACGTCGAGGCCGAGCTTCTGCATCAGCCGGTCGGAGCCGACGGCGACCGGCTGCTCGCCGACCTTCGCCTCGATGCCGTAGCCGGCCGTGGCCCGGAATTCCGTCGCCGGGCGAAGTGCCATGCCCTTTGCCTCGGCGGCGCGAACGATGGCATCGGCCGTCGGATGCTCGGAGAGCGCCTCGACGGAGGCGACCAGCGCCAGCACCTCGTCCTCGGCAAAGCCTTCAGCCGTGACGAGATCGGTCAGTTCCGGCCTGCCCTTGGTGATCGTGCCGGTCTTGTCGAAGACGACCATGTCGACCGAACGAAGTTCCTGCAGCGCGTCGCCCTTGCGGAAGAGCACGCCGAGTTCGGCGGCGCGGCCGGAGCCGACCATGATCGACATGGGAACGGCGAGCCCCATGGCACAGGGGCAGGCGATGATGAGAACGGCAACGGCGGCGACCACCGCATGGCTGAGCGACGGCCCGAAGACGAGCCAGGCGATAAAGGTCAGGACCGCAAGGCCGATGACGGCCGGCACGAACCATGCCGTCACCCTGTCGACCATCGTCTGGATCGGCAGCTTGGCGCCCTGCGCCTGCTCCACCATGCGGATGATCTGCGCCAGCATCGTATCGCGGCCGACCTTTTCGGCCCGGAAGCGGAAGGAGCCGGTCTTGTTGATCGTCCCGCCGACCACCGTGGCGCCCTCCCCCTTTTCGACCGGGACAGGCTCGCCGGAGATCATCGATTCATCCACATGCGAGGCACCATCGATCACGGTGCCGTCTACCGGAACGCGCTCGCCCGGCCGGATGACGACCACGTCGCCGATGACGACATCCTCGGTCGGGACGTCGACGGCGCGGCCGTCGCGCTCGACGCGGGCGGTCCTGGCCTGCATGCCGGCCAGCTTCTCGATCGCCCGGCCGGCGCGTCCGC
>DASUPM010000596.1:0-2756 GCA_036281095.1 Pseudorhizobium sp. | reverse complement strand
TCGCCATGGAAGACGATAGTACGCATGCGCGGGCCGTCGGCGCGCTGTGGCCTCCGCGACTGCCGGCCTCGTGGTCCCTTAGTGCCGCGCATGGCCGCGAACGCAGACGGGAGATCGGCCGCCGACCGGTAAGGCAGCCCGGAATGAACACCGACCGCGGCGTAAAGATCGGGATAGGTCGCGCCCATCACCGCCGCCATGGCACCTCCGGCGGATAGGCCGGCCACAAACACGCGGGAAGGATCGATATCGTAATCAGCGACGATCGCGTTGGTGATCCCGGCAATGATAGCCGGCTCGCCACGTCCACGCTTTTGGTGTTCGGGGCTAAACCAGTTCCAGCACAAAGATGCGTTTGCGGCCTTGGACTGGCTCGGATAGGCGACGATAAATCCATGCTCCTCGGCGAAAGCATTCATGCGAGTACCGGCCGCGAAGTCATCGGCGTCCTGCAAGCCGCCATGCAGCATGACAAGCAAGGCGCGTCGGCCTGTGTGAGACCGGCGCGGAATGTAGAGCTTGTAGTTTCGGCTTCCGGCCGCGCAGGCAAAGACCCGGCTCAGGAACTTGGCTCCATCCGGGATTTGGAGCGCCTTGCGCGGCCTGACGCTTGCCAACCCATCACGATGAAGGTTTGGAAGCTCAAGGTGGACCGTCGCGAGGACCTCACCGAGTCCGGCCGTCCATGGTGCGGTACCTGAGTGCGACTGGCGCGACGGAGTATCCGCCCCCACTGATGCCGTCGTCTCGGGCTCGATGACCTCAGCTGTGAGATCGATGATTTGATTTTCGCCGGCCAGATCGGCTGTCGCCGCTTCGCTCCGAGAGCTGGATGGAAACGGCTCCCTCCCTGACAATGCAGTTTGAATGACACGTGTCGCTTCGACGGGCTTCTGATCTCGTGTCAGATTGATTGCCGCGCGCATGGCGTTCGCAAGATCCATGGTCATGTCTTAGGCTCCTGGAGAGGGATGTGAGGATTTCGGGCGTTGGTTATTGGATGCGATCGGCTAGCGCGCCCTTGACCTCTTTGCTGGCGTGAAGGGCGCCCAGCACCGTGATCGATTCGATGGTCGCCAAAGCGAGCGAAGGGGTGACGTCGGGGGCACTCGTGGCTAGCCCGAGCACTCTGATATGAAGCTTTTCGCCGGCGGCTTTGACGGCCTCAAGGTCCTCGCGCGTATAGTGCCTGAGACGAAGCTCCAGCGTATGCCGCACGATCGATTTCCGGACCTCCTCGCCGTGCGTCGCGAGCTGATTGCGGATTGCGGTGCGAATGAAGTCGGTGCGGTTGGAATAAAAGCCTTCCTGGACCAAGAGGTCGATCTGGCCCAGGTCCACGTAGCCAAGGTTGATCGTGATTTTTTCGCTGTCGCCGGCTCGGTCGCGCAGCTTGTGAATTTCACCCATCGCGCTGTCTCCATCTGGTGGGATGGTATATGGATGGTATTCGCTTGGGTCAGAACGTGCATCGGAGCGGCGAGGGACAGCCCCCCTGCGTCACGCAGACACTACTAGGAGTCTGCTTCGCAACTCCTTCAGGATGATGAGGCGGAACAAATAGGATTGCGAGACAATGCCCGTGGCGACCGAGGATAGGCGACGACCGCCGGGATCAGGCCTGGCGAAAGCCTATACGTTTTTCGCCGCGCTCTACTTCATTCAAAGCGTCGGCGATCCGAGTGCGGGACTGATCGCTCAACCCGTGCGTTCTCTGCTCAGGAGCTGGGGAGAATCCCCTGCCTCCCTTGCCGCCCTGATGGCACTTGTCGCAATTCCCTGGTCAATCAAACCCGCCTTGGGTTTGTTGTCAGACTTCGTGCCACTGCTGGGATCCCGCCGCCGCAACTATTTGCTTTTGGCCAACGGCATGGCCGCCGCGAGCCTGCTCTTGCTCGCGCTCGTTCCCTTATCCCCCGAAAACCGCTGGTTGATATTCGCACTGTTGCTGCCGACCTCGCTGGGTATTGCCTTGGGCGATGTCATTGTGGATGCGCTTATGGTCGAGAAGGGGCAGCCACTCGGGCTCACAGGACGCTTTCAATCCATCCAGTGGGCGGCGGCCAACGCGGCCTTGCTACTGACGGGAGTTTTTGGCGGTTACATCGCCGCGAACAAGCTCCAGTCTCTTGCCTTTGCCATATGCGCGGCCTTGTGGATGCTCGCCTTTGCAGTCGCGTGGCGCTTCGCCGGCGAAGATCAGGACGAGGAGTTGAGCGCGCAGGGATTTCGCGAGACCCGCGCCGCGCTGCTTGGCGTGTTGCGAGAGCCGCTGTTTCTTGCGATTTGCGCGCTCCTGACGCTGTGGAGCTTCAACCCGGTGTGGGGCTCGGTGCTCTATCTGCATATGACGGAAGGACTGGGATTTTCCGAGCAGAGCTTCGGCAACGTCACCTCGGCCTTTTTTGCCGGGTCCCTCATCGGCAGCATCGGCTATGGCATTTACTGTCGCTCAGTGCGGCTTTCGACTTTGCTGCATCTTTCCATTCTGGCTGCCATCGCCTCGAACGCCATCTATTGGCAGGTGAGCAGCCTCACCCGCGCCTATGTCGTCTCCGCGATTGCTGGCTGCGCTTACATGACCGGAACCCTCATTCAACTGGACTTGATCGCCCGCGTCATACCCGCGAGGGCTGCGGCATCGTCGTTCGCATTCGTTATGGCGCTCACCAACCTCGCTGCGTCGGCATCAGAAGCTTTTGGCGGATGGCTGTTCGAGGCCGGAAGGGAAGCATACGACCAAAGAACGGCCTTCA
>DASUPM010000595.1:0-10443 GCA_036281095.1 Pseudorhizobium sp. | reverse complement strand
GAGTTCCTGCAGGTTGGACGGGTTCGGCTTCAGGATGACCTGATACTGGTAGTAGTGCTGCAGGCGGTTCGGGTTTTCGCCGTAACGACCATCCGAAGGGCGGCGCGACGGCTGCACATAGGCAGCCTTCCACGGCTTGGGGCCGAGTGCGCGCAGGGTAGTGGCCGGATGGAATGTACCGGCGCCGACCTCCATGTCGTAGGGCTGCAGCACGGCGCAGCCCTTGTCCGCCCAATAATTGTGGAGCGCAAGAATCAGCCCCTGGAAGGAGCGGGTCGGGGACATGTGGTCGGGAAGATCGGTCATCGGTATCGCCGGCGTCTCGAATGGGATGCGGACGAGTGCCACGCGCTGGCGCGAGGGTCAAGGATTTATGGCGGACGGGCCTTCACTCGTCATCCCGCTTGACGCGGTATTCGCCGGTATCCGGATCCTTGACGAGCGTCCCGAGAGCCCCCGTCTGCCGCTCCTTCTCCCGCTCCCGGGACCGGGCGGTAAGCTTTTCGGCATCGCTGACGAAGCGCCTGTACAGGAGCCAGCCGCCCCCGACGATCAGGATAAAAAAGACGAGTTGCACCATCTCCCCCTCCCCCGAGGGCTCAAAGCCCGTAGCGGCTCCACAATGCCTTCTCCTCGATCCCGTCGGCAAGGGCGGTCATCATCCCGACACCGACTTCGCCCGCGGCCCCGCCATGCACCACGCCCGGCAGACGCCGCCCGAAGATGTTGCGGGCGCCGCCCACCAGTTCCAGCCGGGTCTTCTTGCCGTAGCGCCGCTTCAGCGTCTCGCGCATTTCGCCCATTCCGTCGATGAGGCCCAGATCCAGTCCGCGGACGCCGGTCCAGAACAGGCCGGAGAATACCGTCGCATCGTCAGCGAGCCGGCTGCCGCGGCGCATCTTGACCATGTCGATGAAGACCTTGTGGATCTCGACCTGCAGCGTCTTCAGGTATTCGACGTCGCCTTCCTTTTCCGGCTGGAAGGGATCGAGGATCACCTTGTTCCCCCCGGCGGTATAGACGCGCCGCTCGACGCCGATCTTGCGCAGGAGTTCGGGGAAGCCAAAGCCGCCCGAAACGACGCCGATCGAGCCGACGATGGAGGTCGGATCGGCGAAGATCTCGTCGCCGGCAAGGGCGATCATGTAGCCGCCGGAGGCCGCGACGTCCTCGACGAACATCAGGACCTTCTTGTTCTTCTCTTCGGCCAGCGCGCGGATGCGCTGGTAGATCAGCCGCGACTGGACCGGCGAGCCGCCGGGAGAATTGATGGAGATGGCGACGGCCGGGGCATCCTTCTTCGAGAAGGCCTTTTCCAGCATCGGCGCGACACTCGCGAGATTGAGGGTGGGCTTGAACTGGTTACCGCCCGTCATGATGACGCCCTGCAGCCTGACGACCGGAATTGCAATCCCTTCCTTGCGGAACCGCTTCGGCATCACACGCGACAACAGACCAGCCATATCAACTCCTTCGGCGGAACATCGGTAAGGCCAGATGTATGATCGGCGGTGGCAAACGCAATGGGAGCGGCAGGTTTTTCAGCGTCTTCCGGTCATCCGGCGGGCATAGGCCGCGCGGCCGTTGTTGAGATCATCGGCCAGTGCGGTAAAGCCGTGGCCTTCGCTGCCGTGGAGGAAAAGCGGTGCCCGAAAGGCGAGGCGCGCCCGCGATCCCTTGATCGCCGTCACCAGAATCCTCGTCGCATCCTCGGCGGGGCGCGGGTGCACGACGGTGATCTCGACGCCGCCGAAGCGCCTGCCGCAGGCGGCGATGATCTCGGCGACCGACTGCGGGCGGGCGATCAGCGACAGTTGTCCCCCGGGCTTCATGATCGCTCCCGCCGTCCTGATCCAGCTCTCGAACAAGCCTTCGCTCATCGCATGCGCCTCCGCCCTCAGGAGATCGGGCGTCAGCCGATCGGCAGGATCATTGAACGGCGGGTTCATGATGACATGGTCATGCACCTCGTCGGCGAGACCGGCGGCAAGGCGTGCTCTGCCGGTTGCGGCGACATCCGCTTCCAGGACCCTCACCCGGGTGGCGAGTGCGGCATTTTCCGTCAACGCCAGCGTCTTGCGGGCGTATTGCGCCATGAGCGCGGAACGCTCCACCAGGAGGACGCTTGCCTGCGGAAGCCGCGAGGCGACGGCGAGGCCGGCCGCGCCCGCTCCGGCTCCGAGATCCGCGACGCTGACGGGGCCCTGCGCATCCACCAGCGAGGCGAGCAGCATGGCATCCACCCCCGACCGGTGCCCCGCCCCCTTCGGCTGCACGACATGGAAGCGGCCGCGGTGGAAGGCATCGATCGTCTCGTTCATGCCTGCGGGTCCCGCAGTTCCCCCGACAGGCCGGCATCGACGAGTATGCGGCGCGCCTCTTCCGCGCGGTCGCTCTCCACTAGGAAGCGCCGCGGCAGCAGTCCCAGCGAGCCCTCCAGGATGCTCATCGTCTGATCGGCGATCATGCAGTGGATGCCGGCATCGCGCATCAGGCTCTCGGCGAAGGAGAGAAGCACTGCATCATTGGTTCGAATGAGTTCCTGCATGGATCCGATTTCACATTTGAATGTTTGGCAATTTGCGCCGGGAGCGGTATACGGCCAACTCAAGAGGCCGTCACAACATATATGAACAGGAGACCGGATCCTTGGGCGTGGTCGTATCGCTTGAAGAAGGCAAGAAGAAACCGGCTTCCGTCAAGCCTCTCGTCGATCTGACGAAGGCAGATATGGAACGGGTGAACCAGTTGATCCTGTCCAAGGCCGGCTCGGACGTGCAGATGATCCCGGAGGTCGCCAATCACCTGATCTCCTCCGGCGGCAAGCGGTTGAGGCCGATGCTGACGCTCGCTTCGGCCGCGATGCTCGGCTACGAGGGAGACGGTCATATCAAGCTGGCGACGAGCGTCGAGTTCATGCACACCGCGACGCTGCTGCACGACGACGTGGTGGACGAGAGCGACCTTCGCCGCGGCAAGTCGACCGCGCGTACGATCTGGGGCAACCAGGCCAGCGTGCTGGTCGGGGACTTCCTGCTCGGCCAGGCCTTCCGGATGATGGTGGACGTCGGATCGCTCGAAGCGCTCGACGTGCTTTCGACCGCTGCGGCGGTGATCGCGGAGGGAGAGGTGTTGCAGCTGTCTGTCGCCAAGAACATGGAAACGACCGAGGACGACTATCTTTCCGTCATCCGCGCCAAGACGGCTGCCCTGTTCGCCGCGGCCGCGGAAGTCGGTCCGATCATCGCGAAGGCCGACCGGGCGCAGCGCAACGCGCTCAAGTCCTACGGCATGAACCTCGGGCTCGCCTTCCAGCTTGTGGACGATGCGCTGGACTACGGCGGCTCCGCAGCCGACCTCGGCAAGAATGTCGGCGACGACTTCCGCGAGGGCAAGATCACCCTGCCGGTGATCCTCTGCTATCGCCGCGGCACCGACGAGGAACGCCATTTCTGGCGCGCCGCGGTCGAGAAGGGCGAGAGCACCGACGAGAACCTCCAGCACGCACTCGGCCTCATCAGGAAGTACGACGCGCTGAACGACACGATTGCCCGTGCCGAACATTACGGCACGATGGCGCGCGATGCGCTGGCTCCACTGCCCAACTCCGCCTACAAGTCGGCACTTCTCGAGGTGATCGACTTCTCCATCCAGCGCGTGAACTGAGCAGCGTCCCGGGCGCGATTTCTTGCGGTCCTGCGCCAAAAAAGCCATCCTGTCGGTGAATCAATCGGTGCGGACGCAAATGAAAGGCACCTTAATGCGGCAGACTTCCAAGCTTTCCCTGCTTTCCGGCGTAGCGCTGGCCACGGCACTGCTCATCTCGACGGCGCCGAATGCGGCCACGCCCGAAGGGAAGCCGGCGGAGGAAACCGTCAAGTTCGAGCCGGCCAAGGTGCAGTCCTTCGCCGGCGCCTTTCTTGCGGCGCGGACGGCGGATGTCGATCACGACTATCCGACCGCAATCACGCTTTACCGGAAGGCCCTGGAGTTCGACCCCGCCAATCTGGAAATCCGCGAAAGGCTGATGATCTCCCTCCTGCTCGACGGGCAGTTCGAGGAGGGTCTCGCCGAAGCCGAGGCACTGAAGGAGGACGGCGCCGTCGAGCGGATCACGACGCTCGTTCGCGGGCTCGACGCAATCCGCGACGAACGGTTCGACGAGGCACAGAAGCTTCTCGCCTATAGCGGCCCCAACGACCTGGACCGGCTGACGCAGACGCTGATCGCCGCGTGGGCTGATGTCGGCGACGACAACGGCAAGCGCGCCCTGGATACCGTCGCCAGGATGGCAGGCCCCGACTGGTTCAAGGTCTTCACGGACTACCACATGGGCGCGATGGCGCTCCAGGTCGGCGACACCGGCGCGGCCCGGACGCACCTGACGGCGGCCATCACCAGCGAGGAAGCGGTGGCGACGGCGCCGGATACCTTCATGCGTGCCGTGATGGCGCTGGCACGCCTCGAGGCTGCGGAAGGCAACACCCAGAAGGCGCTCGATGCGATCGCCGTCGGCGACGGCATGATCAGCAATTATGCGCCGCTCAAGGCGCTTCGGGAAAGCATCGAAAAGGGTGAGAAGCCGGAGCAGCAGATCACAACCGCGATCGAGGGCGCTTCCGCCGTTCTGTTTTCGGTGGGCGCAGCGTTGAATCGACAGGGCGCCGAGGACATGGTGTCGCTCTACCTGCAGATTTCCCATGCGCTCGATCCGGACAGCGCGGACACGCTGATCCTGCTCGGCGGTATTGCAGAGAAATTGGAGAAGCCGGAACGCGCGATCGGCTATTATCAGCAGGTGCCCGAGGCTTCACCGATGCGGCGCATCTCGGAACTGCAACTCGGACTTGCCCTGGCCGGCACCGACAAGGTCGACGAGGCCCGGGAGCACCTGAAGGAACTCATCGCTTCGGACCCGTCCGACCTTCGCAGCTACCTCGCCTATGGCAGTGTCCTTTCCGATGCCAAGGATTATGCCGCGATGGCGACGAACTACGACAAGGCGGTCGAGGTCATCGGTCCCGTTCCGGACCGCGGCGACTGGACGATCTTCTTCCAGCGCGGCATCGCCTATGAGCGGCTGAAGAAATGGGAGCAGGCGGAGCCCAACTTCCGCAAGGCGCTGGAGCTCAATCCGGAGCAGCCGCAGGTTCTCAACTACCTCGGCTATTCCTGGGTCGACATGAACCGCAATCTCGAGGAAGGGCTGGACATGATCCGCCGCGCGGTCGAACTCCGGCCTGACGACGGATACGTGGTCGATTCGCTCGGCTGGGCCTACTACCGCATGGGACGGTTTGAGGAGGCGGTGACGGAGCTGGAGCGCGCCGTGCAGCTTCGCGCCGGCGACGCGACGATTAACGATCACCTCGGCGATGCCTATTGGCGCGTCGGGCGCAAGCTCGAGGCGGTCTATCAGTGGAACCGGGCACTGATCTCGGAAGGCGAGGACATCAACCGCGAGCAGATCAAGCAAAAGATCGCCGACGGCCTTCCTCCGCTCGATCCGGCCGCGACGACGGCAGACAAGAGCCCGGCGGAACCGGCCGCCCCGCCTCCGGCCCCGACCGACAAGAAATCCTGACGGAATGCTCGCCCTTCGGCAAGCCGGGGAGCGCGCAAGCCTCATGCCGCCGCTCGTAGAACTGGCGCCGGCAAAGATAAACCTTGCGCTTCATGTGACGGGGCAGCGCGCGGATGGCTACCACCTGCTGGAAAGCGTCGTCACCTTCGCCGCCATCGGTGACCGGCTGACGTTTTCCTCGGCCGACAAAGACCAATTCACCGTCTCGGGACGGTTTTCCGGGCCGCTCCTCGACAATCTCCATGACAATCTCGTCCTGCGGGCCCGGGACGGGCTTCGGGCTCGAATTGATGCCCTGGAAGGCCCCACGCCTCCCGTTGCGATCCACCTGGAGAAGAACCTACCCGTGGCCTCCGGCATCGGCGGGGGCTCGGCCGATGCCGCCGCCGCCCTGAGGGGCCTCCTGCGCTTCTGGGGGGCCAAGCTCCCCACCAAGGCACTGGCCGGCCTGGCGCTGTCGCTCGGGGCGGACGTGCCCATGTGTCTCGGAGGCGTTGCCGCGATCGCCCGGGGCGTGGGCGAGGACCTCCACCCCCTCCCCGACCTTCCCGGCCTGCACATCGTCTTCGGGAACCCCCTGCTCGGCGTCTCCACCCCAGAAGTCTTCGCGCAGCTTCGGTCCAAGCAGAATCCGCCGCTTGGCGACCTGGGCGGCAACGACTGGATCGACCAGCTTTCACGCCTGCGAAACGACCTGGAAGGCCCGGCACGTGAACTCGTGCCGGAGATCGCGGAAATTTCGGCATTCATCGACGCGGAAGGCGCCCTCCTGACCCGCATGTCCGGCTCCGGCGCCACGTGCTTCGGCATCTTTGCCACCGAAGACGCGGCAGAGCGGGCAGCGGCCAGGCTTCAAGTGCTGAGGCCGGAATGGTATTTCGAAGCTGCCAACACAATCGCGGGATCGCGACCATGAACCGTATCGATGAGAGCCGTCCCTTTGTCCCCGTCGGCATCGCCGTCCTGACCGTATCGGATACGCGAACGCCCGAATACGACCGTTCCGGCGATACCCTCGACGGCCGCATCACGGGTGCGGGGCATGTGTTGAAGGCCCGCAGCATCGTTCCGGACGACAAGGAGAAGATCGCCGCGCAGGTCGAGGCCTGGACGCTTGATCCGGAAATCGACGTGGTGATCACCACCGGCGGGACGGGCTTCACCGGCAGGGATGTGACGCCCGAGGCGCTGGAGCCGCTGTTCGAAAAAAGGATGGACGGCTTCTCCGAAGTCTTTCACCGCATCTCCTACGACAAGATCGGCACCTCGACGATCCAGTCGCGGGCCACGGGAGGCGTCGCCAACGCCACCTTCATCTTCGTGCTGCCGGGCTCGCCCGGGGCCTGCAAGGACGCCTGGGACGGGATCCTTGCCGCGCAGCTCGACTACCGCCACATGCCCTGCAATTTCATCGAGATCATGCCGCGGCTGGACGAGCACCTGAAACGCAGCGCCGGCTGAACCTTACGCCACCGACCGAAGCGCGCGTGCGGGCAGCAATTCGCTCCTGAGCCTCGCCGGCTTCACCCCGCTCCACAGCGCGGACAGGCCCTGGCCTGGCCTCACGACCGACAGCGCCTGCCGCTTCGGCAGCAGGAGACCCAGTTCCAGCGGTGGTGTGCGGCTCATGATCCGCCGCAGCAGCGGCCGCCGGTGATGACGCGCGGGCGAAAAGGAGGCCGCGCGATCCTGAACGGCGACATATTCCCCGACCTCCTCGATCCACCCCGGCTGCGGCCGTGCCCCTGCCTCGAGAATCAGCAGCCACTCGCCCCGAACCGTGGTCAGGATGTCTTCCAGCCTCCATTCGCTGTGAAACCGGCAACCTGCCGCTTCCGCCACGCGGGCCGAACCATCCGAAGAACCCAGGTCGAGAATCACCACATCGCTGACCAGCCCGTCAACGGCGGCCGGAACCAGTCCCGACAGGGTATGGGCCAGTTCGGTTTCGTGATCCCGGCATTCCAGCACAACAGTTAGCATTCCGCACATCTAGCGCATCGCAACATTATTTTCCACAGGGGCAGCACGACGTTTGTTCTTGCAATGTTCTCATTTTATGGATAGGAATTTAATCACTGAGCAAGGGAGCATCCCCTTTCGGAGCCTCACATGAACGAGTTGTCCCATCTGCGGCAGGCTGCATTGGCGCCCGCCCATACGGCCGATATTGCCGATGCGCTGGTGAATTCCTCCGGCCTCCGGATCGACGTGGATCGCCGCCGCGGCAGGGGTGCCGGGCTCAATCCGAGCGGCCGTTTCGAGGAGGAGCGCCGGGAGGCGTTCGACGATGGCTGGCAGACGCTCGAGGAACTGACGCCGTTCCGCACCGAGGTGCAGGTCGAGAAGCCACGCAGCGCAATCACCCGCAACGAGTCCCCCGATATCGCCTTCGATCGCTCGATCAATCCGTACCGGGGCTGCGAGCACGGCTGCATCTACTGCTTCGCGCGACCGACGCACAGCTTCATGGGACTGTCGCCGGGACTGGATTTCGAAGCGAAGCTGTTCGCCAAGCCGGACGTGCCGAAGCTCCTTGAGCGCGAGTTGAGCCGGCCCGACTACAAGGTGCGGGCAATCGCGATCGGCACGAACACGGACCCTTATCAGCCGATCGAGCGGGAATGGCGTATCATGCGGCAGATCCTGGAGGTCCTGCAGAAGGCGAACCACCCGGTCGCCATCGTGACGAAGTCGGCGCTGATCATGCGGGATATCGACATTCTGTCCGACATGGCATCCAGAGGCCTGGCGAAAGTGGGAATTTCGGTGACGACGCTGGACCGCAAGCTCGCCCGCACGATGGAGCCCCGCGCCTCGACGCCGGCAAAACGCCTGGAGGCGATCAAGGCGCTTGCGGATGCTGGCGTTCCGACGGCGGTGATGGCGGCCCCGATCATCCCGGCGCTCAACGACCACGAGATCGAACGCATCCTCGACGCCGGCCACGCGGCGGGCGCCAGCGAGGCAAGCTATGTGCTGCTCCGGCTGCCGCTCGAGGTGAGCCCGCTGTTCCGCGACTGGCTGCTGCGGAACTATCCGGACCGGTATCGGCATGTGATGTCGCTGGTGCGTTCCATGCGCGGCGGCAAGGATTACGATGCCGAGTTCGGCAAGCGCATGAAAGGTTCCGGCCCCTATGCCTGGCAGATCGGCCGGCGGTTCGAGATGGCGACGAAAAGGCTCGGCATGGGGCGTCGTGGACTGCCCCTTCGCGACGATCTCTTCGTCCGGCCGGATGGCGGTGGCATCCAGTTGTCGCTGCTCTAGACGTCAAACCATTTACCGGAGCCTTCGACGGTCCGGTGAATTCGGCGCGGATGCCGCCTCCGTCCCCGCCGAAATGCCCGCCCCGCCTCCCCGTGGCGGAAAGTGTGCCGCATCACACGTGGCCGGGCTTGCAGGAGATCGGGTGGGCGTGCGAGGCTTTCCGCCATGTTGTCGCGCACGTCCCCCGATTCTCCGCTTCTTTTCGAGGAAGTCCCTCTCGTTCCGGATTTCAGCCTTGAGCTGATTGCCAGGAAGGCGGGGCATTGGCCGGTGGCGGGTACGGACGAGGCCGGCCGCGGGCCGCTGGCGGGACCTGTTGTCGCGGCGGCCGTGATCCTCGACCCCGACAATATTCCCGACGGCCTCAACGATTCGAAACAGCTGACGGCGGCCCAGCGGGAAAGCCTGTTTGAAGCCATCATGGCGACAGCGGAAGTTTCCATCGCCGCTTCGGGGCCTCGCCATATCGACGAGCGCAATATCCTCAGAGCGAGCCTCGACGCCATGCGCCGCGCAGTCGGCGGACTGGCCCTGCGGCCGTCCTACGTGCTCACCGACGGCCGCGACGTGCCGCCGGGCCTCGCCTGCCCGGCAAAGGCGGTCATACAGGGCGATGCGCGATCCGTCTCGATCGCCGCAGCCTCGATCATCGCCAAGGTCACGCGCGACCGGATGATGACCCGCGCGCACCAGGTCTTTCCGCTTTACGGCTTCAACAGCCACGCGGGCTATGCGACCCCGCAGCACCGCGCCGGCATCGAAGCGCATGGGCCTTGCACGCTGCACCGCATGAGCTTCCGTCCGCTGCGGAAAGACGATCCCATCGCGTAGCGTGACGACGCCACGGCTGCCGCCAAAGGAAAAGGCCGGGTTTTACCCGGCCTTTCGAATTCTTTCCGTGTGATCGCGATCAATTCAGACGCGACTGGACCTTGCCGAGGGAGTCACGGAACAGGGTATCCTGCGTCGCGGCGTCGGCCTTCTTGGCAATGACCGTTTCGGCCGCGGCAATAGCGAGATCCACGGCTGCAGAACGCACCGCAGCGATGGCATCCGCCTCGGCCTGCTTGATCTTCTGCTCGGACAGCGCGTTGCGGCGGGAAACGAATTCCTCCGTCTTCTGACGCGCGTCCTCGGTCAGCATGGCTGCTTCGCGTTCCGCCGCGGCGACGATTTCGGCCGCCTCGGCTTCCGCTTCCTTCCGCTTGCGCTGGTACTCCGCGAGAAGCTGCTGGGCTTCCTCCCGCAGGCGCTTGGCCTCCGCCAGTTCCTCGCGGATGTTGTCAGCGCGCTCGTCGAGCGACTTGCCGATCATGCCCGGGACCTTGAGGTAGGCCAGCAGGACGAAGAACAGAACGAGGCCGACAAGGGCAAAGAATGTTGCGTCGAGAGCCATGGATCAGGCCTCCTTCGGGGATGCCGCTGCAACGGCGGCCTTGATGTCGTCTGCGCCTGCCTTGGCGCCGATCAGCTGATCGACGATGGCGGCGGCCGTCTCTTCGGCAATGGTGCCAACCTGGGCAAACGCCTGGGCCTTGATTTCGCCGATGCGGACTTCCGCTGCGCTGAGCTGCTGGCTGAGTTCGGCC
>DASUPM010000594.1:0-10365 GCA_036281095.1 Pseudorhizobium sp. | reverse complement strand
CTCGGCCTCGCCGACCGTGCACGGATCGTGGACCTGTTCGAACACATCTTGCGCGGGGATGTGACGGCCGCGCTCGGCGAATTCGAAATGCAGTACCAGGCGGGCGCAAATCCGGTCGTGGTACTGACGGATCTTGCCGATTTCACCCATCTCGTCACCCGCTTCAAATACATTCCGGAAGCCGCGCAGGATCCGTCGCTGAGCGAAGTCGAGCGGCTTCGTGGCCAGGACTTCGCGAACTCCGTCGCGGTCAGCACGTTGTCCCGGATTTGGCAGATGCTCCTGAAAGGCATTCCGGAAGCCGAAAACTCGTCGCGTCCCGCCGGCGCCGCGGAGATGGTGCTGATCCGGCTGACGCATGCCGCCCACCTTCCGGCACCCGAAGACGCAGCACGTCGGCTGGGCGACTTCACCGCTTCCGACGCAGGCGGCGTCTCGGGCGGCAATGGCGGAGGCCGGAGCCAGGCTGCCGCTCCTGCACCGGTCAACGCACAGGCCGCCATCTCGGCCGCACCGCGCCTGCCGTCCGGCGGGCCGACTGCCATGCTGAAGGCCGTCCCGACATCCGACACACGCGACCTGCCGGTCGGGCGTAGGGAAGCCAGGCCGGACGAAAAGCCGGCGCCCGGCGTGCCGGTGAAATCCCTGCAGGACATCGTCGATCTCTGCTCCAAAAACCGTGACCCGAGGCTGAAGGCTCTGGTCCGCAACTTCGTCCGCCTTGTGAAGCTGGAACCCGGCCGTCTCGATATCAGGATGACCGACGGCGGTCCGGGAACGCTTCCGGGCGAACTCGGGGTGAAGCTGAAGGAATGGACGGGCATCCACTGGATCGTGAGCCTCAGCAAGGACGAGGGCGAGCCGACATTGGCAGAGGCGGAGAGCTCGGCCCGGGAAGCCCGGCTGACGGACGCCCGTGCCGATCCCGATGTGGCCGCCATTCTCTCGCAGTTTCCGGGTGCACGGATCACCGATGTTCGCATCCGTGTGGAAGAGGAACCCGAGACAGAGGAGCTGGCCGCGCCGGCAACCGCTGAATCCGCCGAAGGCGACATCCTTCCCGGCGATGACATCGAACTATAAGAGAAGGAAAAGACGATGCGCGACATCATGGGCATGATGGGCAAGGTCAAGGAAATGCAGGCCAAGATGGAGCAGATGCAGGCGGACATCGCCGCTCTCGACGTCGAAGGCAAGTCCGGCGGCGGGCTGGTCAGCGTCCGGCTCAACGGCAAGGGCGAAATGCTGGGGCTCAAGATCGATCCGTCCCTCTTCAAGGAGGACGACGTCGAAATCCTGGAAGACCTCATCATCGCCGCGCATCAGGACGCCAAGGGCAAGGCCGAAGCCATGGCCGCGGAAAAGACCCGGGAACTGACGGCGGGCCTGCCGATACCCCCGGGCATGAAACTGCCGTTCTGAGGTCCGTCAGGCCAGAATGGCCGCGCGTAGTCGTTCGCTGACCGGCGCGGCCAGAAACCTCTTCTTCTGGCTCTCGCTGAAGCGCTTGCCGAAAGTAGCAAGCAGTTCAGCCATCATTATCCGCTCACCGGTGAAAGCTTCGCGACGGACCGCCTCTCCCGGCGCCAGCATGCCGTGACGGAGGACGCGGCAATAGATGCCCGGCCGGCCGGCCAAGGCGTAGCGTTTCGCGAATCCGGGATCACCCATCTTCGCCGAAAGGGTTGCGCACGGAATGCGGCACGATGTGGCTTCCAGCGAGACTTCGCCGAAGTGGAAGCGGTCGCCGACCGCCACCTCCCGATTGTCCAGCCCCTCAACGAGGAGATTCTCGCCGAAGGTCCCCGGAGGGAAATCAAGGCCGAGTTCCGCACTCCACCAGTCACGCGTCAGCGAGCCCTCGAGCAGGATCGCCTGATCCGGTCCGCCATGATGCTTGCGGTTGCAGACGGCATCGCCGACCAGGCCGTTCGCATCCACCATGACCGGCGCGTTCAGAGCAATCTTGTTGATCCCTGTCCTGTAGCTCTTGCCGGGAAGGATTTCCGGCCGCGCGAGACAGATGGCGGTGAGTTTCATCCGAGGGTCGTCTCCTGACGATTCCGTTCCGTCGAGTTATCAGCTAAAAGCACCCCATGGCAAAACGCGTCACCGGTCCCGAAATCGAAAAACTAATCCAGCTGCTCGCCAAAGTACCGGGGCTGGGCCCCCGCTCGGCGCGACGGGCTGCGTTGCACCTGATCAAGAAGAAGGAACAACTGCTCGGCCCTCTCGGCCATGCCATGGGCGAGGCCTATGACAAGGTCCGGGTCTGCTCGCGCTGCGGCAACGTCGATACCGCCGACCCGTGCACCGTCTGCACCGACTTGCGCCGCGACCAGGCGGTGATCATCGTCGTGGAGGATGTGTCGGATCTCTGGGCACTGGAGCGGGCGGGCGCGATGAACGCGGCCTACCATGTGCTTGGCGGCACGCTTTCCCCCCTCGACGGTATCGGGCCGGACGATCTCAACATCCGTGGCCTCATCGACCGGGTGAACGAAGGCGGCATCCGCGAGATCATCATCGCCGTCAATGCGACCGTCGAAGGGCAGACCACAGCCCACTATATTACCGACCAGCTCGCGGGGCTCGACGTCAAGATCACTCGGCTGGCACATGGCGTGCCGGTGGGAGGAGAACTGGACTATCTCGACGAGGGTACGCTGACGGCGGCACTGCGGGCGAGAACGGCGATCTGAGGAGAAGAAATGGCCAGACCCGCACCGTTACTCGCAAGGGCATTCGCCGGGGCACTCGCTGCCGCCATCGCTCTCATCCCCTTGTTGGCCTCGGCCCAGAGCAGATCCGACGTCGAGACCCAATTCAGGCGATGGATCGCCAACGATCTTGCTGCCGAGGCACAGCGTAACGGCATATCAGGAAAGACGCTCGCCTCGGTTTTCAAAGGCGTGACACTCAATTGGGACCTGCCGGATCTCGTGCCCCCCGGTAGCGCTCCGCCCAAGAAGCAGGACCAGAGCCAAGCCGAATTTTCTTCCCCCGGCGCCTATTTTTCGGAAAAGAGGCTGCAGGGGCTGGCTGCGGCCGGCCGCAGCCTTGCCGCCACGCATGCCACGACCTTGAAGCGGATCGAGGCGACCTACGGCGTCCCCGGTGAGATCATCGTTGCGATCTGGGGTCGTGAATCCGGCTTCGGCCGGGCAAAGCTTCCGTACCCCGCGGTGGAGGTTCTGGCGACAAAGGCCTTCATGTCGACACGAAAGGACATGTTCCGCACAGAACTCATCGCGGCGCTGCACATGATCGAAGGCGGCGACATCTCCGCCTCGCGAATGATGGGGTCGTGGGCCGGGGCGTTGGGGCAGCCGCAGTTCATGCCGTCCAGCTATCTCAAATATGCCGTCGATTTCGACGGGGACGGACAGCGCGATATCTGGAATTCCGTACCCGACTCGCTTGCCTCCATCGCCAACTATCTGTCGCAGGAAGGCTGGCAGCGCGGACGCGACTGGGGCTTCGAAGTCACCATTCCGGCGAGCGTGACCTGTGCCCAGGAAGGGCCTGATCTGGCAAAGCCGATTTCCGCCTGGACCGGCTCCGGCATCGAACGGGTGTCCGGCCGCCCCTTCCCCGCATCCGAAGCGCAAGCCGACGGCATGATGCTGGTGCCGGCCGGCCGCCACGGCCCGGAATTCATCGTCACGCCCAACTTCTACGTCATCAAGGAGTATAACAACTCCGACCTCTACGCCCTCTTCATCGGCAACCTGGCGGACCGGATCGCCTATGGCAGCGGCCCCTTCAAGGCTTCCTGGGGAGACGTCGGCCGGATGCTGCGGTCGGACGTTCTCGCGATGCAGAAGGCGCTGGTGGCCAAGGGCTATGACGTCGGCAGGGTCGACGGACTGGCCGGCTACAAGACGCGCCGCTCGCTGGGCGACTGGCAGGCGAAGAACGGTCTTCAGCCGACCTGCTTTCCCGATGCGTCGCTCAAGGCCCGGCTGAAGTAGCCATCTCCCTAGTGGGGGTCGATATGCGGCTGGTGGAAGACGTCGTCGCTGGTGGCAGGGATCGTCTGGCGCTCGATCATGCGGTGAACACGGAGCTTGTCGCCGCGGTGAAGCGCGAGAATCCGGTCGGTCGTTTCCGCGTCGGCCTGGGTGCGGCGCTGGTTGTGCCGGACATATTCTACCCAGGTCGGGACATGGTAGGTCTCGGTCCAGATTTCCGGATACTGCAGATCGCGCATCAGCGCCCAGTTCCGCGCACCATCCCGAATGCGGATGCGGCGACGTTCCGTCATCAATGACAGGAATTCCGGCAGATCCTCGTCCGCGATCTCATAGTCTACCTGGATCACGATGGGGCCGCTGCGGGGCTGGATCTCCAGCCCCAGGGACGGCTCGACGAAGCGGTTGAGCGGATCGAGGTTCAGCGACCGGAAGTCCGGCATCGGCAGGAGCAGGCCGATTGCCGCGCCCCCCAGCATCAGCAGGCTGGAGGCGACCAGTGCCGTGGAGGGGCTGATCGCCTCGGCCCAGGAGCCCCAGAGCCAGCTGCCGGCGGCGATGCCGCCGAAGGCCGCCGTCTGGTAGAGGGAGAGCGCCCTGCCGACCACCCAGCGCGGCGTCGACAATTGAACGACCGTGTTGAGCAGCGAAAGCGTGACCACCCAGCAGATCCCCGCCAGAACCAGGGCAAGGAAGGTCAGGATGCTGCTCGTGCTGACGCCGATGACCGCCGCACTCAAAGCGAAACCGGTGAAGCTCGTCCGGACGATCTGTTCGCTCCTCAGCCATTCGCGGATGCGCGCGTTGAGGAACGCCCCGAGGATGCCGCCGACGCCGAAGGCGCCGAACATGATGCCGTAGGTGAGTGGCCCGCCCTGGAGAATGTCCCGGGCGACGATCGGCAGGAGCGCGAGCACCGAGCCAGCCGAGAGGCCGAACAGGAATGCGCGTATGATTACCTTCTCGAGGTTCGGCGACATCGCCACGTAGCGCAGGCCCGAGGATATCGCTCCCGCCAGCCTTTCGCGGGGAAGCGGATTTTTCGGGAAATTCGGCTTCCAGCGCAGCAACACGAAGATCAGCGCGAAATAACTCATTGCGTTGACGGCGAAGGCGGCTGCGGCACCCGCGGCCGCAACGATGACGCCGCCGAGTGCGGGGCCGAGGCTGCGGGTGATGTTGAAGCCGGCGCTGTTGAGCGAGACGGCAGCGGGCAGATCCGAGCGTGGCACAATATCGCCCACCGATGCCTGCCAGGACGGATTGTGGAGCGCCGTGCCCGAGCCGATGATGAAGGTGAAAGCAAGAAGCAGCCACGGCGTCAGCCAGCCGACCGAGGCGAACACAGCCAGCAATATCGATGCGGTCAGCATGATGAACTGGGCGGTCAGCATGACCTTACGGCGGTCGAAACTGTCGGCAAGCGCTCCGGAGACCAGGGAGAAGAACATGATCGGCAAGGCCGTCGACGCCTGAACAAGAGCTACCAGGTTTTCGGATGTCGTCAGCGCCGTCATCATCCATGCGGCACCGACCGCCTGTATGAGCCCGCCCATGTTGGAGGCCATGCTGGCCACCCACATCGATCGATAGGTTTCGTTACGCAGAGGCGCAAACGGGGATTGTCTCTCTGGCAAATCCATTCCTGTCCGATTCATCTTCGCCGGAAGCAGTCTAGCCCAGAACCCGCGAGGCCGGAATCCGTTCAGGTGAAAGGATTGTCCGTAATTCAACGCGTGAATACAGCCCTCCTGACATCGGTGGCCACGGGCTGCATCCGGCACCAACAACCACACGTCACAAACATATACCTATGGGTGTATCGGCGGCCACCGCATACATCGTCAGGGTATCCTGAATTCGGTCAGCTTGTGGCACACCCGCCCACTCGGCAATCATGCCTTCTTGATAGCCTGGAGATAGCAATGACCTGCATATCCTGTGGCGGACGCACCGCCCCCTGGACATATATGCCGATGGATCCGATCCGGGACATTGAAAATCCCTATAAGGATTTCGTCATTTGCACGGAATGCGGGCTCGGTGCCATGAGCCCTATGCCGAGAGCAGACGAGGTCGCAGCCTTCTACCAAGGCACCTCCTATTACACGCACGGGCAGAGCCATATAAAGAATGCCTCGCCGACGCTCTTCCATCGGGCATTGCTTCATGCCGCCTGGCGGGTCGATAATGGTCAGATCCTCGATGTCGAGCGCATGGCCCGAGAGCTTCCCTCCGGCGCGTCGGTCTGTGATCTCGGTTGCGGCAGCGGCACCACCCTTGGCCGGTTCAAGGCACTTGGTTTCAACGCGGTCGGCGTGGAACCCGACCCCATCGCCAGACTCGAAGCCGCAAAGGCCGGCATCATCGCGCTTGACGGAACCTGCGAAGAACTGCCTGCCGAGCTGGAGGAGCAGAGCTTCGACCTGGTCATCATCAGCCACGTTCTGGAACACTGCCGCGATCCGATCCTTGCACTCAAAAAAGCCTTCTCGCTGACGCGTCCCGGCGGCATGTTGTTCTGCGAAGTGCCTAACTGCGCGGCCACCCATTTTCAAAGCCTTGGGGTCTGCTCGGCGATGTTCGACGCACCGCGTCACCTGCATTTCTTCACACCTGGCGCACTGCGTAAAGCTGTCAGCCGTGGGGGCTTTGTCTTCACCGGCTTCCAGTATGCCGGCTTCACGCGCCACCATGATCCAGGCTGGCGGCAATGGGAGGCTTCCATCTACGATCGGACACGCAAGTATACGCGGCATCCGAAGGGGCGACGTCACACCACCCTGCGCTCGATCCAGCTTCTGCTCGCGACCGCCTTTGCCCGAGACGAGAAGAAGTACGACTGCGTAGCCGCATGGGGACGACGCCCGGCATCTCCGACTGGCGCGAGAGCATCGGCACAAGCCCGGCACTTGCCGCAGCAAACCGACTTCCGCCCGGAGGATCACCTCTTCAGCCCCGGCTTGCATCTCTAGAGGATGCGGCTTATATAGCTGACATATTCTTGATCGTTTGATGAAGAGTGGGGCCTGACCGGGACCCGCTCTTTTTTGTTAGGCGATCGACACAGGCCATTGGCCCTCCTGGGCCGGACTATTGGAAATACCTATGTCGCCAAGCGAAAACGAGCCGCGCATCATCATCGAGACCGGGCTTGATCTGCGGGTCGCCGAGATCATCGAGCCGGTGCTCGTGACCATGGACTTTCGCCTCGTGCGCGTTCGGTTGATGAACCAGAACGGCCTCACGCTGCAGATCATGGCGGAGCGCAACGACGGAACAATGGATGTCGAGGGGTGCGAAGCCATTTCAATGGCGATTTCGCCTGTTCTCGATGTGGAAGATCCTATAGATAAGGCTTATCATCTGGAGGTATCGTCGCCCGGCATCGACCGTCCGATGGTCCGCAAGTCGGACTTTTCGCGCTGGCAGGGCCATCTCGTGAAATGCGAGACCTCGATCATGATCGACAACCGCAAGCGGTTCCGCGGCAAGATCGTCGAGACGAATGACGAAGGCTTTACGATCGAGCGCGATCAGGTGGCCTATGGCGAGGCGCCGAGTGTCACCATCCCGTTCACCGCGCTCTCGGAAGCCAAGCTGATCCTGACGGACGATCTGATCCGCGACGCATTGCGTGCCGACAAGCTGGCCAAGGCGCAGGCCGCCAACCAGAACGGCGAAGACGACGAATAACACCGGCTGAGGCCGGAAACCTTTTGACTGACGGAGACCAACGACAATGGCAGTGAGTGCAAACCGGCTCGAGCTTCTGCAGATTGCGGATGCGGTGGCGCGCGAAAAGGTCATCGACCGCGAGATCGTGCTGGCGGCGATGGCCGATGCCATCCAGAAAGCGGCGCGCTCCCGCTACGGCTCGGAAACCAACATCCGGGCGGACATCAATTCGAAGACCGGCGAAATCCGTCTCCAGCGTCTGCTGGAGGTCGTCGAGCATGCCGAGGACTACGGCACGCAGATCCCGCTGGAACTCGCCCGCGACCGCAATGTGGATGCCAAGATCGGCGACTTCATCGCCGACCCGCTGCCGCCGATGGATTTCGGCCGCATCGCCGCCCAGTCCGCCAAGCAGGTCATCGTGCAGAAGGTGCGCGAGGCCGAGCGTGATCGGCAGTTCGACGAGTTCAAGGACCGCGTCGGCGAGATCATCAACGGCACCGTCAAGCGCGTCGAATACGGCAACGTGATCGTCGATCTCGGCCGCGGCGAGGGCATCATCCGGCGCGACGAGATGATCCCGCGCGAGGCCATGCGCTATGGCGACCGCGTCCGTGCGTTCGTCTATGATGTCCGTCGCGAGCAGCGCGGCCCGCAGATCTTCCTGTCGCGTACCCATCCGCAGTTCATGGTGAAGCTGTTCACCATGGAAGTTCCGGAAATCTACGACGGCATCATCGAGATCAAGTCCGTTGCCCGTGATCCAGGCTCCCGCGCAAAGATCGCCGTCATCTCCAACGATTCGTCGATCGATCCGGTCGGCGCCTGCGTCGGTATGCGCGGCTCGCGCGTCCAGGCGGTGGTCGGCGAACTGCAGGGCGAGAAGATCGACATCATTCCGTGGTCGCAGGATCCGGCTTCGTTCATCGTCAATGCCCTTCAGCCGGCTGAAGTGGCCAAGGTCGTTCTCGACGAGGACGCCGAGCGCATCGAGGTGGTCGTTCCGGACGAGCAACTGTCGCTCGCCATCGGCCGCCGCGGCCAGAACGTCCGTCTGGCATCGCAGCTGACCGGCTGGGACATCGACATCCTGACGGAACAGGAAGAATCGGAACGCCGGCAGAAGGAATTCAACGAGCGTACCAACCTGTTCATGGAAGCGCTCGACGTAGACGAAATGGTGGGCCAGGTGCTTGCTTCCGAGGGCTTCGCCGCCGTCGAGGAACTGGCCTATGTGGACCTTGACGAAATCGCCTCGATCGAAGGCTTCGACGAGGACACGGCGCAGGAAATCCAGACCCGCGCCCGCGAGTACCTGGAGAAGATCGAAGCCGAGATGGACGCCAAGCGCACCGAACTCGGCGTGCAGGACGAGTTGCGGCAGATCGATGGCCTGAACGGCCAGATGCTGGTCGCCCTCGGCGAGGACGGCATCAAGACGATCGAAGATTTCGCAGGCTGCGCCGCCGATGATCTCGTCGGCTGGAGCGAGCGCAAGGACGGCGAGACGAAAAAGTTCGAAGGCCTGTTCTCGAAGTTCGACGTTTCCCGCCAGGAGGCCGAGAACATGGTCGTGCAGGCCCGTCTGCTGGCCGGCTGGATCACCGAGGCGGATCTTGCGGCCGAGCAGGCCGAGGAAGGCGAGGAGGCGGAAACCGCCACCGAGGAATGATCGCCGGCGGCATTGCGCAGGAGCAGGAAGATGATGGGGAACTCCCCGTGAACGACCGCACCTGCATCGTGACGCGCGAAACGGAGGAGCCCGAAGGGTTGATCCGTTTCGTGGCCGGCCCTGACGGACGGGTGGTGCCGGACCTGAAGCGCCAGCTTCCCGGTCGGGGGTGCTGGGTGAAGATCGACCGCGCACTCGTGGACCGGGCGGTCCAGCGCAAGATCTTTTCGCGTGCCTTGAGGCGGGAGGTTTCGGCCGATCCGGATCTCGGGGAACTCGTCGACCGGCTGCTCGCTGCCGATCTCGTCGGCATGATGAACATGGCGCGCAAGGCCGGCCAGTTCGTCAGCGGCGCGATGAAGGTCGACGCGGCGGTTCGCGCCGGAGCGGCACTGGCGGTGTTTCACGCCGCGGACGCAGCCGCCGATGGGGTCCGCAAGATCGACCAGGCCCGAAAGGCCTGGAAACTGGGCAGCGATGCCGAAGAAGACATACCGTCCTTTTCCTTCTTCACGGGAGCGGAAATGGACGGCCTGATGGGCCAGAATGCTTTTATCCATGCCTGCGCGCTTGCAGGGCAGGCGGGTGAAGGTGTAGTGAAGCGCGCAACCATGCTCGAAAAGTACCGCGGTGTCGGTCAGTCGGGAGCAGTTGGCGGCGCCCGCCGGCCAAAGCAATGACACGGCCACCGGCAGCAGCCGGCGTCGTACCGAGAGACATGCATTGAAAAACAAGGTCTGATGTCGCCATCCGTCCTTGTTTGAAGGAACAGGAACGGAATGACCGACAACAACGACGACAAGACACTCAGCGTCACGGGAAAGAAGACCCTCACCCTGAAGCCTTCAGGGATGAGCCAGGGCACCGTGCGCCAGGATATGGGTCGCGGTCGAACCAAGGCGGTCGTGGTCGAGACGCGCAAGCGCCGTCCGATCCGCCCGGAAGACGACAAGCCCGCTTTCACCGCCCCGACACCGGCCGCCCCGCGTGCCGCCGAACCTGCCGCGCCTGCCCAACGGCTGCAGCAGGCACCGGCTCAAC